>CAMOXW010000158.1 GCA_946629405.1 uncultured Ruminococcus sp. | reverse complement strand
CTATTCTAAGCGGTTTGTCATTGGAGCTTGTGACGGGACTCGAACCTGCGACCTGCTCATTACGAATGAGCTGCACTACCAACTGTGCTACACAAGCATCAATTGAATACACTTTATTATACACCAAATCTTTTCAATTGTCAAGCAGAAATTTTACGCTGACCGTAATCTTTGGCTGACAAGCTTGCAGTTCTTTGATCCGGAGAGCTGCAAGGCTGCAAAAAAGCCCGGAATATCCGGGCTTTTCATCAAAGTTTTTTCTTTTCGTCCTCGATCATCTTTATAAGGTCGTCAACGGACATATTTGAAACAGTCTTCTTTCCTGTGGAGGCTGTATCGGTTTTTCTGAGAATATCGGTGATATCGGGAGAGCTGCTTTTCTTTGGAGCTGACGAGGAAGGTGCGGACTGACTTCTGAGCGGGGTAGTCCTGGGGATATCGTTTCTCGACATCTCAGCGAGCTGTGCCTTGGAGAGAACTCCCGTATTGTCGATAGCGGGCGAAGCATTCTCCTCGCTGCCGGCAGTCTTTATGCTGAAGGTACCGGTGCGCTCAGCCTCAGCAGTCTTGCGGAGCATTTCCTCGCGCAGAGCGTCCGCAGTTGGAGCAGTAGAGGACGAGCCGCCCTGATTTCTTGCAGCAAAGCTTGACTCTGCGGAGCGCTGGGCCTTGAACTGCATTGTGCGTTCCTTCTCCTTCTGATACGGAGAATCGGGATTGACTTTTTTCTGGCTGAAATTCTCGGCAATGGACATCTTCTTGCGTTCAAGCTCATCATTGGGCTGGATTTCCTGTGAAGCCTCGAAGAGCGGGTTGCCGGACTTTGCATGGGAGCGCTGCTGATGCTGGCTGCCGGAATTCTCGTCGTACTCATAGAAGTCAAACTCATCATCGTCACCTTCATCACCTGAAGCAGCGATCTTTGCAATGAGGAAGATAACGAGTATCACGCAGGGAAGAATGAGCAGAAGAAGGATACCCTTGATAGCTGTTGAGAACCTTATGAATGCGCCGAATTCAGAGCTTTCGGTGCAGCCGTTGCATACTGCGAGGATGTCATCCTTGCTGATAGTGCCGGATTTGTCGATATGGTGGTCATCCATAGTGCCGTACTTATTATTAATGGTATCGGCATTGACGATCTTTCTTGCGCGAAGGTTTCCGGAGTCGTCGGCGGGGTAGCAGAGGACGATATTTCCGTCCCTGATAGACTTGTTTTTTGCATCCTTGGCGAAGATAGCAGCGCCCTCGGTGAGATCGCTGATATCATCCTTCTTGTCAACGATATAGATATACTTTCCGAGAACGTGGGGGATCTTGCCGTTGGAGAATGCAACGTTAACAACGACAGAAACAATTATCGAGAGTATACATATAACTATTATGAATGCTTTAAGTATCGAGAATTCCTTTTTCTTTTCCATGACCATCTTCCTTTTCGTTTTACACCTTGATATTTTATCTAAGATTTTCCGCCGCATAAACGGCACTGAAACTATTATAACACATATTGCAACAGATTTCAAACATTTTTGATGTTTTATTTTTTAAAAATATCTCCGTCAAATATTATTAAGGTGTGCTTTTGGCAAAATTCACTAAACCTCACGCGCCTTTTTTTATAATTTGACGTTCTGCACAAAAGCGTGCCCGTTTTTTCTCTGTCCCGGTCACGGCCTTTTAGCGGATTTTCGCAATATGTAAATTTGGTTGATAAATATTTGTTGAAATATACAATTGCAAAACAGTTCAAAACATAGTATAATTGAAATATACCACTTGTAAATTGCGGCGGCAGCAGGACGGTTTAATGCCTGTAAACGTCGGCAAACATTTTACAATCTGTAATATAGCCGCCTACCTGCGGCAGAACGGAGTTTTTGTATGGCTAATAAGAAGATCAACCCCCTTATGTCCTCTATCAAGGACGAATTTCCCAAGAAGCTTCAGCTTCTCTATAATGTTTCCCCGGAGGAGGCTTCGGATAAACAGGTATACCAGGTGCTCTCATCTATAATCGTTGAGATACTCGGTGCCAAGAGACAGAGCTTCATAAATCATACTCATTCTGTTGGCGGAAAGCAGATATACTACCTTTCAATGGAATTCCTCATGGGACGTTCCCTCAAAACAAGCATATATAACCTCTGCATCGCTGACGATATCAAGGCAATGCTCAAGGAGTATGACATAAATCTCGATAAAATTTACGAATATGAACCGGATGCTGGCCTCGGAAACGGCGGCCTCGGACGTCTCGCAGCCTGCTACCTCGACGGCCTCGCTACAACAGGCTTCCCCGCTATGGGTCACTCTATCTGCTATGAGTACGGCATCTTCCAGCAGAAGCTTGAGGACGGCTGGCAGACCGAGCTGCCCGACAACTGGCTTCCCGGCGGCAGCGTATGGCTCGTTCCCAAGCCCGAGCTCGCTATTGATGTCCACTTCGAGGGGGACCTCCAGGAATACTGGGACAATCAGTACCACTATATCTCCCATGTGAACTACAATACCGTTGTGGCTACTCCTTACGATATGTACGTTTCAGGCTACGGCGGAGAGGGCGTTTCCGTACTTCGTCTCTGGTCCGCAAAGGCCCCGAGCTTCAACATGGAGATGTTCAACAAGGGCAACTACGATCAGGCTCTCGCACAGAACTCCATAGCGAACGCTATCTCAAAGATACTTTACCCCAATGACAACCACAACGAGGGCAAGAGCCTCCGCCTCCGCCAGCAGTATTTCCTCTGCGCGGCTTCAGTCGGTGATATCGTAAATACCCACATGAACGTTTACGGAACTCTCGAAAACCTCGCAGACAAGGTCGCTATCCACATCAACGACACCCACCCAACCCTCGCTATCCCTGAGCTCATGAGGATACTCCTCGACGACTGCGGATATACATGGGAGAAGTCTTGGGACATCGTTACCCGCACCTTCGCCTATACCAACCACACCGTTATGGCTGAGGCTCTCGAGAAGTGGGATGTAAACCTCGTAAAGACCGTTATCCCGCGTATCTTCTCTATCATAGTCGAGATAAACAACCGCTACTGCCAGTCACTCATGGAGAAAAACGGCTACGACAGCGCTAAGACGACCCGTATGTCCATCATCAAGGACAACATGATCCATATGGCTACACTCTGCGTTGTGGCTTCACACAGCGTAAACGGCGTATCCAAGCTCCATTCCGAGATCATCAAGCAGTCCGTATTCCACGATGAGTACGAGAATACTCCCGAGAAGTTCAAGAACGTCACCAACGGTATCGCTTACAGAAGATGGCTCTATCAGTCCAACCCTGCCCTCACAAAGCTCCTTTCCGATACTATCGGTCCCAAATTCATCAAGGATGCAGAGGAGCTCGAAAAGTTCAGAGCCTTCGAGAACGACGAACAGGTACTCACCAAGCTCCTCGATGTCAAGAAGCAGAGCAAGGAGCAGTTTGCCAAGTATGTAAAGCATGAGACCGGCAAGATACTCAACACCGACAGCATCTTCGACGTTCAGGTAAAGCGCCTCCACGAATACAAGCGCCAGCACCTCAACGTTATGAATATACTCACCGACTATGCTTACCTCCTCAATAACCCCGATGCTCCCTTTACTCCCAAGACCTATATCTTCGCTGCAAAGGCTGCTCCCGGCTACTATCTTGCAAAGCAGATCATCAAAATGATCTGGGCTATCTCAGAGGAGATCAGAAAGAACCCGCGCATCAGCCAGAAGCTCCAGGTAGTATTCCTCGAAAACTACTGCGTAACTCTCTCCGAGCACCTTATGCCTGCCGCTGATATCTCCGAGCAGATATCCCTTGCGGGTACAGAGGCTTCCGGTACAGGCTGTATGAAGCTCATGCTCAACGGCGCTATCACCCTCGGCACCCTCGACGGCGCTAATATCGAGATCAGAGAGGCTTGCGGCGAGGATAATATCATCATCTTCGGTATGACAACTCCCGAGGTGAACGACCTCAGGAACAGAGGCTACAGACCTGTTGACTACTATACAGGCGACAACCGCATCCGCGAGGCCATTGAACGTATGTACCATGGCATCAACGGCTGCACCTTCAACGATGTTGCAAACTCGCTGAAGGACCGCGACCCCTATATGGTCCTCGCAGACTTCGACAGCTACAGAAAGGCTCAGCAGTATGCTTCCGAGTGCTACAACGACAAGCTCAAGTGGGCTAAGATGTCACTCAACAACATCGCCGGCTCGGGTATATTCTCCGCAGACCGTGCTGTTACAGAGTATGCCGACAACATCTGGCACCTCAGATAATCAGTTTTCCCGGAGGGCGGATGAAATTCCGCCCTCTTTTTCCGGTTATTGCCACAACGAAAGGAGACAGGCAAATGAAACCTATCTACGATACATGGAACTTAGCATATAAGTCGATATTCGGCGCAGTCAAGCAGTTTGAGACCATAAGATTCTCTATAAGGCTCGCTAAAGACATAGTTCCCGATTTTCCGCCGGTAATGGTGCTCTTCCGTACCGGATTCAAGGAACGCTTCCTGACGATGCACTGCTCCGGCGAGGAGGAGGACTGCTTCGTCTACTCCACTGACTACAATGCAAGATACAGCGACGTCCACTACTATTACTTTTCATACACTCAGGGCGGTATCAGGCACTATATCAAGAAGGTGGACTGCCACAATGCCGCTATTGATTCCGGCGAGCTGTTCCAGCTCACAGTCTACCAGAGCGACTACGAGACCCCCGATTTCCTGAAGGGCGGAGTTATGTACCAGATCTTCCCCGACCGCTTCTGCAAAAGCGGAAAACAGCATGAGAATATCCCAAGCGGCAGAGTCCTCCGCGATGACTGGGGCGGTACCCCCTACTACAAGCCCGACCACAACGGCCACGTCTGGAACAACGACTATTTCGGCGGAGATTTCGCCGGTATCCAGTCGAAGCTCGGCTACCTGCACGACCTCGGAGTGACCTGCATCTACCTCAACCCGATCTTCGAGTCACATGAGAACCACCGCTACAATACAGCAGATTATATGAAGGCTGACCCGCTGCTCGGTACTAACGAGGAGTTCGCGGAGCTTTGTGCCGAGGCTGAAAAGTACGGTATTTCCGTGATCCTCGACGGCGTGTTCTCCCACACCGGCGCAGACAGCATCTACTTCAACAAGTTCGGACGATATCCCGGGCTCGGCGCTTATCAGTCGAAGGACAGCAAGTATTACCAATGGTACAGTTTCATCAACTATCCAACCACCTATGAGTCATGGTGGGGCATCGACACCCTCCCGAATGTCTCGGAAAACAACGAGGATTATACCGAATTTATATGCGGTGAGGACGGCGTGCTCCAGTATTGGCTCTCGCAGGGAGCGGCAGGCTTCCGCCTTGACGTTGCCGACGAGCTTCCCGACCAGTTTCTCAATAACCTCCGCAAGAGCATCAAGTCCTACGACAAGGACAAGATAATTATCGGCGAGGTCTGGGAGGATGCCTCCAACAAGGAGAGCTATGGCGTGAAAAGACGCTATCTGCTGGGAAATCAGCTTGATTCCGTCATGAACTACCCCTTCCGTGAGGCTATCATAAACTACGTCAAGGGCGGTACTGCCCGCGCGTTCATATACTCAATAATGACTATCCTCGAGCATTATCCCAAGCCGACTATCGACGTTCTGATGAATTTTGTCTCCACGCATGATATCGAACGCGCTATAAACCGCCTCGGCGGAGACTACTGCGATGACAAGTCAAAGGACTGGATGGCTGAGCGCTGGCTCACTCCCGACCAGTACAACCACGGAAAGAATCTGCTCAAGGTCGCTATGGCGCTGCAGTTCTTCCTGCCCGGCGTCCCGAGCATCTACTACGGCGACGAGGCTGGCTTGCAGGGCTACAAGGACCCCTTCAACCGCCGCTGCTATCCGTGGGGGCATGAGGATCACGAGCTCATCGCCTATGTCTCCGAGCTCAGCCGCATAAGGAAGTCCATTCCCAATATGAAGGACGGCAAGACCTACTTCGTCCTCAACGACAACCAGACTATTGACGAGCGAATTATCGCCTTCACACGCGAGGGAGTTCCGGTAGACTATATAATCTTCGTGAACCGCACCGGCGATACCGTCCGCCTTGCAGATGTTCCCGGGATACTGTCGAGATTTACCGGGTTCGAGCCGTTCTACGGGGAATATTCCGACAACGCAGTTACCGTACCGCCTTACGGTTTTACGATAATCAAAGCAATATTCGTAAAATGATCCCGAAATTTAAGATTATTTTAAGGAAACCGGGGTATTATAATACTCGGATCAAGTAATCCCCCAATTCCCCCCTTATACTCTCCGCTGAAAAAGCGGACACTGATTTCGTGTGAGCCTGTGCATATCTGCACAGGCATTTATTTTTGCTGGAGACGTTCCCCTACAGCTTATGAATTGTCATTATGCACTAACACTCCGCCAATGTCCGGAGGCTATTTAAGAATTTTTACGGAAATATCCCGGAGATTTGCAAATATAATGAATATGTGATATAATGAATGCAAAAGCATTCATTATACCTTATTCAAATGCCCTTGCAGATACGCAAATCAAAAGATTTGCTCCCTGCAATCGGGCGATTATATCACATCGCTTCGCTTATGTGATATAATGATAAGATAGATAAGCAGCAAATTCCCCCGTAAGGAGACTGAAATATATGAACACTGAAACTTTACTCGAATACGACAGCCCCGCTGAGAGCTTTGATGAAGCCCTTCCCATCGGCAACGGCAGGATAGGCGGCATGGTCTTCGGCTGTGCTGAAAATGAGGTCATCAAGCTCAACGAGGACTCAATATGGTCAGGCGGTCTCCGTCACAGGATAAACCCTGACGCTAAGGAAGGCCTTGCAGAGGTCAGAAAGCTCCTCGCCGATGGCAGGATACCTGAGGCTGAAAAGGCAGCTTTCTCAAAAATGCAGGGCGTTCCCCAGAATATGCGCCATTATATGCCCCTCGGCGACCTCCATATCAACATGGAGCTCGGCGGCAAGGTAAGAGACCTCCGCCGCACTCTCGACCTCTCCGAAGCAGTCTGCGAAACTACCTTCACGGTCAACGGTGTGCGCTATACCCGCAGCGTTTTTGTCTCCGCCCCCGACGAGGTAATGGTCATAAGGATAACCTCCAGCGAGCCGGCAGGCATTACACTTGAGTGTGATATCGACGGCAGGGACGACTACTATGACGATAACCGTCCTTTCGGAAAAAATATGCTCCTCTACACCGGCGGTACGGGCAGCCGCGACGGTATTTTCTTTGCTGCCTGCGTGGGCGCCAGAACTATGGGCGGAGAGCTCCGCACAGTTGGCGGAAAGCTCAGCGTCACCGGTGCTGACGAGGTCATGATCGTCCTCTCGGTACGCACCAGCTTCTACGGTGAGAACTATGAGACCTCCGCTGTGACTGACGCTGAAATGGCTCTGCGCTCAGAGTGGGATGAGCTCTATACCCGCCATGTGAGCGACTATAAGGAGCTTTTCGACCGCGTTGAGTTCTACCTTGAGGACAACAGCTCCGCGGATCTCGGTCACCTCACCACCGACAAGCGCATCGTCCGGCTGAAGGGTGACGAATTGGACAATAAGGAGTGCATCCGGCTTATCCACGACAACAAGCTCATCGAGCTCTACTTCAACTTCGGAAGATACCTGATGATATCTGCGAGCCGTCCCGGTACTCAGCCAATGAATCTGCAGGGCATCTGGAATCAGGATATGTGGCCTGCATGGGGAAGCCGGTATACCATAAATATCAACACAGAAATGAACTACTGGCCGGCTGAGAGCTGCAACCTCTCCGAGTGTCACCTGCCGCTGTTCGACCTTCTCGAGCGCGTCTGCGAGAACGGCAGGACTACTGCAAAGGAAATGTACGGCATCGACAAGGGCTTCGTCTGCCACCATAATACCGATATCTGGGGAGATACCGCTCCTCAGGATATGTGGGTGCCGGCTACTATCTGGCCGACCGGCGGTGCATGGCTCGCGCTGCACATTTTCGAGCACTATGAATATACCCTTGACAAGGAATTCCTTGAAGAAAAATACCATATTCTCAAGGAGGCTGCCGAGTTCTCCACCGCCTTCCTCATCGAGGACAGCGAGGGCAGGCTCGTCACAAGTCCCTCTGTTTCGCCGGAAAACACCTATCTCACCGAAAACGGCGTCAAGGGCAGCCTTTGCATAGGCCCTTCAATGGATTCGCAGATAATCACTGTACTGTTCAGGGACGTTATCAAGGCTTCCGGGATCCTCGGCAAGGATAAGTCCTTCGCGGATAAGCTCGCTAAGCTACTCAAAAAGCTCCCCCAGCCTGAGATCGGAAAGTACGGTCAGATCAAGGAATGGGCTGTGGACTATGACGAGGTAGAAATAGGCCACAGGCACGTTTCCCAGCTTTTCGCACTTCATCCGGCTGACCTCATTACTCCCGTAAAGACCCCGAAGCTCGCAGATGCCGCAAGAGCTACCCTCGTCCGCAGACTGATACACGGCGGCGGTCATACCGGCTGGAGCTGTGCGTGGATAACAAATATGTGGGCAAGGCTCTACGATGGCAGAATGGTCTACGAAAACCTCAAAAAGCTCCTTGCCGCCTCAACTAATCCAAATATGCTCGATAATCACCCGCCGTTCCAGATAGACGGTAATTTCGGCGGAACTGCCGCTATAGCCGAGACACTCATGCAGAGCTGCAGCGGCGAGATAGTCCTCCTTCCGGCACTTCCGGACGAGTGGAGCGCAGGTCACATCTACGGTCTGCGCGCAAAGGGCTGCTTCGGCGTTGATATCGAGTGGAAGGACGGCAAGCTCGCAAGAGCTGTTATAACCTCCGACCGCGGAGGCGAATGCCGCCTCAGAGCTAACTGCGTAGTCAGCATCGTCTGCGACGGAGTGAACGTTGGCTCGCGTATCGAGGACGGTGTTGTCATCTTCCTCACAGAAGCCGGCAGAAAGTATACGGTAAAGGCATGAGAATTATGAAATACAGCATACGGAGGTATATCGCCCTCACAGCGGCAGCAGCAATAGCAGCGCTCCCGCTCGTTTCCTGCAAAAAATCAAAGTCAGGCAACGGTGAACCGTCTGTTCAGATAGCTGAAGGCTCCGAGGTCACTACCGCAGCACCTACTGTGCCTGCCCCTTCTGAGACATACCCGCAGTATCCCGTCAGCTTCCCCGAGATCGAGGAAAAGGACACCGGCGACCTTTATGAGGCTGAAAACGCCGCAATGTCCGGTCCGCTCACAAGAGAGTACGACAAGGAAAACTACAGCGGTGACGGCTATATCACCGGCTTTGCCAACGATGGCAGCTCCTATGTCACCTTCAATATAAACGTGCCGAGCAATCAGCATTATGACCTTTCGCTCAATATCGCTTCAAAAAAGCAGGTGGACTGCATCGTCAGCCTGAACGGAAATCCGATATCATCCTTCAAGTCTACGTCGGACGGAAAATTTACTCAGATAACCCTCCACGGCGTGTTCCTCACAAAGGGCAGGTCTGAGATAGAGGTCCGCCCGCAGAACGGCAATATCTGCCTCGATTACCTTAAAATATGCAACAGCGACGCTCTCGGCAGCCTCGGCTATGAGGCGGATGGCAGCCTCTCAAACGAAAATGCGGGCGAGTCCGCAAAGAGACTCATGAGCTTCCTCGCTGAAAACTACGGAAAATTCATCATCACCGGTCAGTACACTGCCGATAACGACAACTCTGAGCTCGACCTGATATACAGCACGACCGGCAAGTACCCCGTAATCCGCTTCACGGACTTTTCAATTCCTAAGGGCACGTTCGATGAGAGCTTCCGCTGTGCTGACGCCTGCACCGAATGGTACAGAAACGGCGGTATCGCCGGAGTAACGTGGTTCTGGAGCAGTCCCTCCGGACGAAGCTCTGTATATACTGATGAGAGCGACTTCGTGCTTGCGGATGCCGTTACGGACAAGGATATCGCGCTTCTCGATCAGGAGGAGATACGCGGGCTTTACGGCGAGGGCAAAATTTCCGAGCAGACATACAGCCTCATCCTTGATATCGACAATATGGCAGGTCAGCTCACTGCCCTGAAAAACCGCGGTGTACCGGTGCTGTGGCGGCCTCTCCCCGAGGGCAGCGGAAACTGGTACTGGTGGGGAGCCTCTGGCAGCAGCGCGTACAAATGGCTCTGGCACCTGATGTACACCCGCTTTACTCAATATTTCGGGCTCGATAACCTTATATGGATATGGAACGGTCAGAGCAGCAGTACGCTTGTTGACAGCTCCGAGTACGACATAGCCGCGGTTGACCTGTATTTCGAGGGAGAAAGAGACTACGGCAACCGTTTCTATGAGAAATTTGCCGCAATGCAGAAACTCGTCGGCAAGGATAAGCTCATCGCTATCAGTGAGTGCGGCAGCATCCCCGACGCTGACAGGGCATTCAGGGACAACTCCGTATGGTCGTTCTTTGCGCTCTGGTCGGGGAAGTATATCGAGAACGAAAACGGAGAATACTCCGATGAATTTACGAGCAGTCAGAGCCTCATAAGGCTCTACAACTCAGCAGGTGCGCTGACACTTGACGAATACCGTGAAATGACCGGATTTACCGGTGCTGATACGCCGCAGGAGGATACTTCTTCGGCTGAGACCAGCGAGGAAGCTTCAGCCGGGGCTTCCTCTGAAGCCGGATCCGATACCGAAACCGATACAGATACCGTAACAGAAACCGATACCGAATGATAAGGAGGTGAGGCTCTGTGCCTTTCAGAGAGTTAAAGCTCAACCGCCAGCCTTCCGAGGCTCAGAAGGAGCTCAGCGTAAGGCTCATGAGCGAGGTCAGCAGCAGCAAATACCGCGCCGTAAGCTTCAAGCTCAGTGATGTGCTCGCAACTACACCTTTTTACGCTGTGAGCGATATGTTCACCCTCATGGAGGAGGACTTCGCAGCGCTCGGGAAGAAGTCCCGCAAGAGCTTCTATGAGCTCCGTACAGAGGCTGAGGCTGCTGCGGTAAAAAAATACGAGATCCGCGTAAGAGTTGATCTCGACAAAATATATACGATTTTCGCAAAGACCGCCGGCCTTTCGGATGACGAGAAAAAACAGCTCATGGAGCGTGAGTGCAGCCTTATCGAGAAGTATGCTATCCCGCGCGAATGTGTCCGTCAGCTCTACCGCAAGGCTAAAAACTGCGGAAAGCGTGTTATCGTGACGGCTGAGACGATATACCCTGCCGCAACGGTGGAGGCTATACTCGAAAACTGCGGTTACAGCTCATACGACGGTCTCGTTATCGTGTCTGATATAAAAAACTGCACCGCGGAGAGCTACTACGGTGCTGTGCTCGAAAAAGCCGGTGTAAAACCTGATAAGCTGCTGCACATCGGAGGTGATGTTGCCTTCGATATCGAGCTGCCGATAATCAAAGGCTCAAAGGCAATGCTCATCGCGCCGCCGTCTGTTCTCATGAACAAGGCCGGCAGGATAAGGGACTACTGCGAGGATAAGGATATCTTCGGCTACAGCGAGGCAAAATGCTTCGGGCTGAGGTGCGCTTTCGGGCTTTATTCCCTCTACGGCTTCGATACTCCGCAGAACAAGACCGCACTGAGCGATTTCTGCGGTGATGAGTATATGCTCGGCTTCATAACCCTCGGAGCACTGAGCCTTTCTCCTGAAAGCCGCCCGCAGACAAAGGTCGGAAGGGCTGTGACGGAGGCTCTTGAAAAAAACGAAAAATGCCTCAGGGGCCTTGAGGACTTCAAAGAGATGTATGAGGTGTTTTTCGGCGATATAAGGGATATTTCCGGGAATGAAGGCTGTCAGTATCCGCTGGATTTTGTCGAAGGCTGCTGCAGCGCTTCCGACAGAAAAATGCTCGAAAGCTATATTCCCGCCCAGATATACAAAAAATGGGGAAGCTCCGTCAAGGAGCCCGAAATTGTCAGATTCACGGAAAAAAAGCCGAAGCAGAACGCTGCTTCAAGACTTGCCGACAAAATGTTCCCTCCCGGAACAAAGGTCCGCAGCATTACCGACAGTATTCTGTCAAAAGGCAGAAAAAAGCTGCACTGACCTAATCCTACATTTTTTGATATTTACTCACTTCAAGCAACATTATTAACGCTTGCACATACATTGCCCCATGTGATATCATATTATCCGGTGCCGTAAAACGGTAATAATTTCACATGGAGGTCTAAAAACAATGAATAACAAAGTCAGAGTTCTTATCGGGGACGATTCAGCCGAAAACGGAGTGAGCGTGGCTAACAAGCTCCGCGAGAGAGGAATGTACGCCTATACCCGCCGCAAGGACTGCAACGTGATACTCGAATCTATCAGGAACGATCCGCCCGATGTGGCCGTTCTCGATATCACCGCACAGAACGGCGATGTCGTTTCGATCATGAAACGGGTGCGCGATTCCGGCGGAAAATTCCCGGTATTCATCGTGACCTCGCAGTACGATAACGAATTCATCGAACGTCAGGTAATGGACAACGGCGCATCGAAATTCCTGCTCCGCCCATTCGACCCCGACGACCTCTGCGCGGCTATAAGCTCCGCTCTGGGCGACCGCGCAAACAGCCTCAGCGATGATATGGAGGTCGTTGTCACGGATATGATACACCAGCTCGGCGTTCCGGCTCATATCAAGGGCTATCACTACCTCAGGACAGCGATACTCTATTCCATAGAGGACAAGACTCTCCTCGACAGTGTTACTAAAATGCTCTACCCTACAGTCGCCGGGATATACGATACAACTTCGTCGCGTGTCGAAAGAGCGATCCGCCATGCTATCGAGATCGCGTGGGACAGAGGAAACGTCGATACCCTGAACTCCTTCTTCGGCTATACCGTCGATACCAGCAAGGGAAAGCCCACGAACTCTGAATTTATCGCGCTTATCACAGATAAGCTCCGTCTGCGCTATAAATCCGCCCTCAGGAGGTAAGAATCCCCGGGCGGAATAAAGGAGGAATATTATGTCATTCAAGAAGATCGAATTATCCGGGCTCAGCTTCGACCCATTCACAAAAATAGGCAAGGAGTGGATGCTCCTCACCGCGGGAAAGCCCGGCAGATTCAACACCATGACCGCTTCATGGGGACAGGTCGGCGTCCTCTGGAGCAGGAACGTTCTCACCTGCTATATCCGCCCGAACCGCTATACCTTCGGATTTGTCGAGAATGAGGAGCTCTTCACAGCTTCCTTCTTCGGCGAACAGTACCGCAGCGCTCTTTCGTTCTGCGGCTCGCACTCGGGTAAGGACTGCGATAAGGTCAAAGAGACAGGTCTCACTCCCTATGAGCTCGGCGGCAGTATGACCTTCGAGGAGGCAGATGTGGTTTTCGTCTGCCGGAAGCTCTACAGCTATGATCTGCAGGAGTCAGGATTCCTTACCGATGACGGCATCGCTGCTCAGAACTACGGCTCCGCACCCTACCACAGAGCCTATATTGCCGAGATAATCGGTGTATACGTTAAGGATTAAGGTACATTCTCCGAGGACTTTGCGAGATCGCTGTCAACTGTCCGGGCACGCCTTTATTAAGCAAGGTACCGCTGACGGCTGTACGCCCTGTGTCCTTTTCAGAGCCTTCTGATCTTTATTTTCAAAACAGAACACATAAAACAAGTGAGCGTCCCGGAATGACCGGGGCGCTCTGTTTTTATGAATAATGCTGAAAGTCTCGCCCCTGTGCAAAATTTTTCCCGCCGGCGATCATCGTACCTATGACAATGGCATTCCCTATAAGTGTGCCGACCACAAAGCATAGGATAAATGCAGGAAGCTTTTTAATAACTGACATAGCAGCCGGCAATTCTATTTTCCTGCTGAAAAAATATCAGCTACCTCGCTGAGTGTGATATAGGCAAGAGGGTCATGCTTCTGGACTATGTCCTTCATCTTCATCACCTGAAAACGGTTGACGACAAAGTAGAGAAACTTCCTGTCCGAGCCCGAAAAACCGCCCTTTGCGTCGATCAGGGTAACGCCGCAGCTGAACTCCTTCATCAGCTCCTCACATATCTCATCAGGCTTTGAGGTTATGATAATGGCAGCCTTTGAGCGCTGCAAGCCCTCAACAATGAAGTCAACTGTCCTCAGAGCGGCGTAGTAGGTCACTATCGAATAAAGCGGCAGGATCCAGCTGTTTATGGATATTCCGCAGATTATGTACAGTACAACGTTGTAGATCATCACAAATGAGCCGACCGAAAGTCCGAGGCGTTTTGCAAAGATCACTGCCATGACCTCGACGCCGTCCATTGCACCGCCGAAGCGCAGCGCAAGACCACTGCCGATACCGGAGATAATTCCGCCGAACAGCGCACAGAGCAGCAGGTCCGTCCCGGCAAGAGGTGAAGCCATGCTCACATCCACCGGCAGAACGTCCGTTATCAGCCACGACATGACTGAGTAGACCGCAACGGTATATATGGCGCTCGCAGTAAAGCGCTTGCCCTGCTTTTTCAGTCCATAAAGAAAGAGCGGAACATTCAGCAATATCAGAAAAACCGACAGCGAAAGACTGTCCGGGGTGAGCTGGGAAAGCAGCATTGAGGTGCCGGATATGCCGCTGTCATAGAGCTTTACCGGCATCAGAAATATGGTAATGCCAAAGGCGTTGACGATACCCGCAATGGTGAGCATAAACACGCTTACGGGGTCAGCGCTGCGGAGAAAGGCAAAAAGGTTCTTCATAATCCTCCTTAAAAAACAGGCGGAGCACCGCTGAAACCAGTGCTCCGCCGCAGATATCACTTCTTGATCTTGCTTACAACATCGCCGACCTTGTCCTTGACGTCGTCAACGGAGACCTTTGAGGCAACCTCTTTAACGACCTTATTGATCTTGTCGTCCGGAAGATCAATGCCGGTAGCCTTCTCGACAGCCTTTACGGGGTCCTTGTCCTTAACGAGTGCATCTGCTGCTTTTTTGATATCCATGTAGCAAGCCTTCTTTCTATAAAATTTTAGAGCTTAATTAATGTGCCGCGCATATTCCCCGCTTCACAAAGAACTTGCGCTTCCCGAACAAGGTCCGGGGCAATAACCGCCAGAAGACGGTTATTGATGATACACTTATTATAACACGATATATTTTAAAAATCAAGAGGAAGAAAGAAAAAAAGCTGCCCTTACGGACAGCCATTTCCATTACATATCATTTCTGTTTTCAAGTGCTTTATAGAGCGTTACCTCATCGGCGTATTCAAGTATACCTCCGACCGGCAGACCGAATGCGAGCCTTGTGACCTTAACGCCGAGCGGTTTCAGCAGACCTGCGGCATACATTGCAGTAGCATCGCCCTCGACTGTCGGGTTGGTCGCCATAATGACCTCCCTGATACCGCCCTCTTTTACTCTTGCAAGCAGCTCCTTGAAGCGCAGCTTGTCCGGAGTAACGCCGTCAAGAGGTGAGATGAGCCCATGCAGCACATGGTAGACGCCGTTATACTCCCTTGTACGCTCGAAGGCAGTGACGTCCTTAGGCCCCTCGACCACGCAGATAACGCTTTTATCCCGGTCGTCGTCACTGCATATCGGACAGATCTCCCTTTCGGTGAGATTCTGACAGCATTTACAGGAGTGGACGTTGTGCTTTGCATCAAGCAGAGCATTGGCAAAGTCAGCGACGGCTGCCTCATCCATCGTCATTACATGGTAAGCAAGGCGCTGTGCCGATTTCATTCCGATACCCGGCAGTGACGCGAATTTCTCCGCAAGTATAACGAGCGGGAGTGCGTTATGGTCAGCCATTTTCCTTAAAACAGACCGGGAAGTGAAACTCCGCCGGTGATCTTGCTCATTTCGGTCTCGGTAGTTGTCTCCACGTTATTGACAGCCTCATTTACAGCGCTGATGATGAGATCCTGGAGCATCTCGATATCTTCAGGGTCAACGACCTCAGGCTTGATGGTAAGGGACTTGATAGTCTTCTTTCCGGTAACAACGACCTCGACTGCGCCGCCGCCAACGACAGCGGAGAAATCTCTTGCCTCGATGTCCTCCTGGAGCTCAGTGATCTGATCCTGCATTTTCTGAGCCTGCTTTATCATTGAGTTCATATTCTGAGCGCCGCCGCCCATATTCTTGGGTATTCTTGCTTTCATTAGTATTCTCCTTTGGAATGTTTTTGATTATCTCAAAGCATATCATGCTTTTTCAGCTAATTGTCCGAGCCGTTGTCCACGGCAGTTTCGATATTGTTCGCCTGAGCCTTTTTTATGATCTGCTCAGCAAGGCTCCTCTGCTCCTCAACGGTAGTGCTGCACCTTGCCTTTATGACGTATTTTTGCCCGAGAACACGGCTGATAGCCTCGCCCAGCGGGACAGAGTGCTCCTTGTTCCTGAACATTGTCATGAAGAAGCTGTTTATCGCCGTGATGAAGATTATATTTCCCGCTGTTGCCGCAAACGAGCCGTCAAGAGTTCCCGCAACGGCAGGATCGACCTTCCTGAATTCCTCCAGCACCTCGTCCCAGCGTTCGCAGGGGACGAGATCCTCCGGCCTGAGCTTTTTGACATCCACGGTGGGCTGAGGCTCATTTTCCGGGTCACGCGCTGTAAGGACCTCTGGCTCGATCACTCTCCGGGCAGCCTGCTGCTGCGGGTCAGCAGATACAGAGGAAACAGCGCTGAGCTTATTCTCCAACTTTTTTATTTTATCATAAATTTCAGAATTGTCAATAGCCTGAACAGAATTTGTGATATTTCCGCAGAGCTTTATCAGCGACATTTCAAACTCAACGCGCTTGTTCATGACCTTCATCATGCGTTCGCGGCGCTCCTGCAAAGCCGAGAGTCTTGCCATAACTGTGTTCAGGTCAGCAGTCTCAGCAAGAGCGCTGAGCCGCTTCATTTCGTCCGGCATACACACGATGAGCTCCGAGGCGTTGTCCGGTGATACCTTGATGAGCATTATATTGCGAAGCTGAGCTATGAGCTCCTCACAGAGCCTTGAAAGGTCCTTTGACATATCATAGAGAGTGCCTGTGATCGTCAGCGCTTTTGCGGTATCAGAGGCATTTATCGCTTCGAGCATATCATAAAGATAGTCTCTCCCGGCAATACCGGCTGTATCCGAAACCGCCTCCGCATCTATCACCTCCGCACATACCGAGCACTGGTCAAGCAGCGAAACGGCATCTCGCATACCTCCGTCGGCAAGCTTGGCTATCATTGCAGCGCCGTCGTCGGTGAGGCTGATATTCTCCTGCTGTGCGATGAATTTCAGCCTTTCTGCAATATCCTCAGCCTTGATGCGGCGGAAATCATACCTCTGACAGCGCGAGGCTATCGTTGCCGGCACCTTGTGTATCTCAGTTGTGGCAAGGATGAACTTTACATACGGCGGAGGCTCCTCCATAATTTTCAGCAGGGCATTGAACGCCCCCTGCGATAGCATATGAACCTCGTCTATGATGTATATTTTATACGCGCACCTCTCCGGGGAATATACCGCCCCGTCACGCAGGTCACGGATATTGTCAACGCCGTTGTTTGAAGCAGCGTCGATCTCGATTATATCAGTCAAGGCTCCGCTGTCAGCATCCCGGCATATATCACATTCAAGGCAGGGATTGCCGTTCTTCATATTCCGGCAGTTCACAGCCTTTGCAAGTATACGCGCACAGGTAGTCTTACCGGTGCCGCGCGAGCCGGTGAACAGATAGGCGTGAGCTGTTTTCCCGCTGATTATCTGATTTTTAAGTGTATCTGTAGTATGCTGCTGAGAAATGACGTCGTCAAAGGTCAGCGGGCGCCATTTACGGTATAAAGCCTTATACAACGCATTCCCTCCCATATTGAGCAGTAGATATATCCTGCCCATGTGATCCTTTCAGGTTCCGGCTGAGCCTAAGTCCTCACGTTCTGTCCGCCTGAGGATCGGCGTGGCATTCGCCCGGATCCCGCATCCTGCTGAGCAGGATGGCCGCCTGAACCTCCTCATAATAATTGGTAAAGCCCTCCGGGTCCTCGATATTGTTCAGCATCGCAAGCCGGAAATGCTCCGTACCCTTGTCAAAATCGCCGAGCAGGTTATAAGCCACCGCCGCTCCGCCGAGTGCAAGGGCATAGCTCTCACGGCGCTCGATCGCCTCGCTGTACCATTTGAGGGCGTTTGCGCCGTCGTTGAGCTTGAGATAGATATTTCCGATCTCACAGCGTGCGCGGCTGCTGTAGTGGTGGTCGGTGTCGATGAGCCTTGAAAGTATCTCAACAGCGTGCTTTGTGTCTCCGCTCTCGGACAGGCACCGCGCCTTGAACAAAGGCATTTCGGCAAGCTCAAATCCGTTGTCCTCAGCCTTCTCATAGTTTATCAGGGCGTTAGGGTAGATCCCCATTATCTGGTAGCAGCGTGCGCGGTAGAACGAAACTACAGCCTGCTCCTCGCGGTTTCTCGGAAGATCGGAGGCGTCAAGCTCAGTGAATATCTCAAGTGCTCCCCTGAAATCGCCCGAGTGGAAGGTGTGTACTCCTGCCTCGAAGATACGCGATTTCCGGTCAAGCCCGGTGAAGGCACCGCCGATAATATCCTCATCGTAGCGGTGGAAGATCTTCAGCCCGTATTTCCTTATTTCAAGCATGAAGAACAGCATCCATAACGGCAGAAAAAGTGCCAGCATCAGCAGAAGTGCCTCGTTCAGGAGTATACTCTGCTTGCCGGCGGCGAGGCTGTACACAGCAAAAGCTCCGGCGGTAAGCACAGCATCAAGGGCAAGTGCTCTGACAGCTGATCTTTTCAGTGATATCATGACACGTCTTGTACGTCTTGCTGCAAGTGTGAAAAACATGGAGCACTCTCCTCTCTTTCTGGTAAATACGGAAAAAAATTCCGGAACATAGATGTGCGGGCTTACTGCGGCACACAAAGCGATCCGCTTAATGCTGCTCGGTCTCCCGCCTGACATGGTTCACGGGGCGATGTTGCACAGGGCCCACACATCTATATTTCGGAATTTCTTCTGAATTGATCGAGCAGACATACGCTCTATACTATATTATAACATACCGTTTCGGATTTGTCAAGAGGAAATTTCAGGAATTGACAACCAGAGCTGCTCACTGCCCGCATTGCCAAATAGGGGGCTTGACAATTACAGGATTTTGTCTTACAATATAATAGGTACGGTATTACCGGAAAAAACATTGAAATGAGGTTTCATTATGCTCAAAAACAGTGAAAAGATCATGGACAGGATCGTTGACCTTTGCAAATCAAAGGGCTTTGTATATCCCGGCTCAGAAATATACGGCGGTCTCGCAAATACATGGGACTACGGCCCGCTCGGTGTTGAGCTGAAAAACAACATCAAGAAGGCGTGGCTCAAAAAATTCGTTCAGGAGAACAAGTACAACGTCGGACTTGACTCCGCTATCCTCATGAACCCCCAGACATGGGTGGCTTCCGGTCATATCGGCGGCTTCTCAGACCCGCTCATGGACTGTAAGGAGTGCAAGACCCGCCACCGTGCCGATAACCTCATCGAGGATTTCGACGGTACCAACGTTGCAGGCTGGTCTAACGAGAAAATGATGGACTATATAAATGAGAAGAATATCGTTTGCCCCAACTGCGGAAAGCACAACTTCACAGATATCCGCCAGTTCAACCTTATGTTCAAGACCTTCCAGGGCGTTACCGAGGACAGTAAGAGCGAGCTCTATCTCCGTCCCGAGACAGCTCAGGGTATCTTCGTAAACTTCGCAAATATCCAGAGAACTACCCGTAAAAAGGTTCCTTTCGGCGTTGCACAGGTCGGCAAGTCCTTCCGTAACGAGATAACTCCCGGAAACTTCATCTTCCGCGTAAGAGAATTTGAGCAGATGGAGCTCGAGTTCTTCTGCAAGCCCGGCACTGACCTTGAGTGGTTCGACTACTGGAGAAGCTACTGCAAGAACTTCCTCCTCACACTCGGCCTGAAGGAGGAAAACCTCCGTCTGCGCGACCACGATCAGGAGGAGCTCTGCTTCTATTCAAAGGCAACAACAGACTTTGAGTACCTGTTCCCGTTCGGCTGGGGTGAGCTCTGGGGCGTTGCTGACAGAACTGACTACGACCTTACGCAGCACATAAATACAAGCGGAAAATCCCTCGAATACTTTGATCCTGAGACAAACGAGAAGTACATCCCCTACGTTATCGAGCCCTCGCTCGGCGTTGAGAGACTTTTCCTCTCGGTTGTGACTGAGGCTTACGACGAGGAGGAACTCGTTTCAACTGATAAGAACGGCAACGAAAAGAAGGAAGTCCGCACAGTAATGCACTTCCACCCGGCTCTTGCTCCGTTCAAGTGTGCGGTCCTGCCGCTTGTGAAAAAGCTTTCGCCTAAGGCTGAGGAGGTATATGATATGCTCTCCAAGAGGTTCATGGTGGACTTTGACGAGACCGGCACTATCGGAAAGAGATACCGCCGTCAGGATGAGATAGGTACACCTTTCTGCATCACATACGACTTCGATACACTTGAGAAGGACAACTGCGTGACCGTCCGCGACCGTGACACCATGCAGCAGGAGAGAGTTGCTATCGACGATCTCGTGGCTTATATCGAGGCAAGAATACAGTTCTGAGCGTAAGCTACAGCAAAAAAGTGATATTTTTAAGGGGCAGTCTTCAGACTGCCCCTTTTGTTGATTTTTACCCTATCATAATTATGTCTGTCCGGATAAAATTTAACCACATTGTCATTTTTTCCGGAACGGCTGAATAATATTTTACAGGGAGGTAAAATGTCCGCAAGTGCCTGAAAATAAGTTTTCCGGAGACTTTTAGGCGCCTGCTGAGAGGGTTAATGGCTGATAAAAACAGGTCAGATTATACTGAGAGTTGATAACAAAGCTGTTCCAATTGTTACTGGTTTGTAATTTTTAGATGTTATTTATTTTGCTTTGGAAATACTTAATTTACATTTTAGAAATAGTTTGTACATATAATATGTGCCATTTTACACGAATGTCACTGTTTTCGCCCTCCATTTTCGTTGACAAAATGGAAAAATCTTCAAAAGTATTGCCATTTCCAGCCAAATATGGTATCATTAGCACGGTTCAGAAATTGGACCGCAAATGTTTCATTTATACGAAAGGATGAGTTGATGAGAGAAGCAAAAAACGTAGCGACTGTCTTCGGAGCTGTAACTGTTTGTCTGTTAGGCGGGTTGGGTATCGCTTTCAAGGCGACACCTGATATCAGTACAGGTAATAACGTGGAAATCGAAGAGCCCGCAAGTGAAGCAATGACAACCGCTGCAAATGTAACTTCTGTTAGCACAACAACCGCGATCGTTACCACTTTACCGCAAACTACTACAAAACAGAATATTACTACCACCGCCGCCGCTGCTGCAGTTGAGGCCACAGAGGCTCCTTCTGAGGCAGAGGAAAAAGAGGAGGAAGAGTTCTTCACAGAGGAGGAGGGCTTCAGCAAGGAAATGTCCGTTTACTATGGCGTTCAGCTGAGCATAGATAAAAACGACTCCGACTCTTACTTTGAATCCTCAGACAAAACGGCTGTGACCACCTCTACAGCTCCCGCTGTAACTACGACGTCCGAAACAACGACAACTACTACGACGTCTGCCACAACTACTACGACAACCACCACTACAACAGCTGCCACTACTACCACAGCTGTTACTACAACCGCACCCGCAACAACTTCTGCTGCACTACCGATATCCGACAGCGATTTCGTGATACTCTGCAACGTTGTTGCACACGAGGCCGGATGCTCATGGATAAGCGAATACGACAAAGCAAAGGTCGTTGAGGTTATCATGAACCGCGTCTACAGCCCCCTGTTCCCGAATACAGTTACCGCTGTTCTTTCACAGCCCAACCAGTTCACGGGAGCTCCGTCCTACGCCTTCGGCGGCTACTATGTGTCGTACTGCACTGAGGCCTGCAAGAACGCCGTAAGACTTTATTTCAGCGATCCCTCACAGTTCAGTCACGGTTACCTCTATTTCTGGGGTGACGGATACCAGAACCACTTCAGCTGATCGGCATAAGCCCTTCACTGAGAAAAAATGCTAACAGATCAACGCCCCCGTTAATCCGGGGGCTTTTTTCTTTGCCGTCCGCAAAACAGGTACTTGACAAACGCCGGAAGATGTGGTATGATAAGTACAATATGCAAAAACTATGACGAGGAAGGTCCCCGCCGCAGCGTCATTCCAGAGAGCAGCCGTCCGGTGCAAGGCTGTATGGCAAGGCAGGTACCGACCACCTCCGAGTGCGCCCAATAAGCGCCGGCTGCTCCCGTTACAGAGCCAATGAGATGCGGAGCAAGCTCCGTGTGAATCAGGGTGGAACCGCGGTAACTATCGTCCCTTGTGCCTGACCACAGGCGTGAGGGGCTTTTTGTTTTTTCGCTCCGCCGCAGGAGGTGAGAATTTGAGCAATATAAAATACAATGAGCAGGAGGAAGCCTTCGAGCTGCCCTACAAGCTCTGGGACAATGTCCGTACAGTGCGGTTTTACGTCGAGTCGGAGTCCGATATTATGGACAACCTCCCTGCTATAGCCGAAAAGCTGGCGAAGCTCGATGCAAGCAAAAAGCTCATCGCCCGGCTTATCACCGACGAGGGCTGCTATGAGGGCGGCAGCGCTGATACCCTTGAAAACAACCTCTCGCTGGAAAATATCTACGTCGATATCGACGAGGATGAGATCGTAGTCTGTATTGACGCCGACAGCTTTGACGGCTATATGCCTGACCCGCTCCATATCGAGCTGTTCGGCGATGAGTTCGAGATAACCGGAAATGCGTGACCAGCGGGGAGCCCCCGCGGGCTTCCACGTTGCCGCTCGTAAACTCGCTCTGTTATAGCAGAAGGCTGCTTCCCTGATCGCACACGGCAGCTAACTTTAAATCCGTCCCCCGTATGGGCGGCACTGCAATTCCAAATTTAAATAATTACGCATTACGCATTAAAAATTATTAATTATCAAAAGGAGAGATCATCATGATAAAGCTTACATTAAAGGACGGAAGCGTCCGCGAGATCGAGGGATCTATGCCTGCCGGAGAAATAATCAAGGGCATAGGCATGGGCCTTTACAAGGCTGCCTGCTGCGTAAAAATAAACGGTGAGGTAAAGGACCTCCGCACAGTCGTTGACAGCGACTGCAGCTTCGAGGTATGTACCTTCGATACCCTCGACGGCAAAAAGACCTTCTGGCACACAGCTTCACACATCATGGCACAGGCTGTCAAGAGGCTCTATCCCTCTGCAAAGCTGGCTATCGGCCCCGCTATCGACAACGGCTTCTACTACGACTTCGACCTCGAAAAGCCATTCACTCAGGAGGAGCTTGAAAAGATCGAGGCCGAGATGAAGAAGATAGTCAAAGAGGACCTCGCTCTTGAGCAGTTCGAGCTTGCCCCGGCGGATGCTGTTGCAAAGCTCAGGGAAATGGAGGAGCCATACAAGGTCGAACTCTGCGAGGAGCACGTTGGCAAGGGCGAGCCTATCTCGTTCTACAAGCAGGGCGAATTCACTGACCTCTGCGCGGGTCCCCACCTCATGTCTACCGGCGCTGTAAAGGCTTTCAAGCTGCTCTCATGCACCGGAGCTTACTGGAGAGGCAACGAAAACAACAAGATGCTCAGCCGTGTTTACGCTATTGCCTTCCCCAAGTCTTCACAGCTCGACGAATACATCAAGATGATAGAGGAGGCTAAGCTCCGCGACCACAAGAAGCTCGGCAAGGAGCTCTCACTCTTTATGTTCGACCCCACAGCTCCTGGTATGCCCTACTGGCTCCCGAGAGGCTGGAAGCTTTTTAATGCGCTTCTCGAATACTGGAGAGGCGTTCACGAGGATCATAATTATACTGAAATTTCCGGCCCTGTGCTCTCAAAGAAGGAGCTCTGGGTGACCTCCGGACACTGGGACCACTATCAGGACGGTATGTTCGTTATACCTGCCGAGGAGGACAATGAGGTCTACTGTGCAAAGCCTATGAACTGCCCTAATGCTATCAAGGTATACATGAACAGACAGCGCTCCTATAGGGAGCTCCCCCTCAAATTCAACCAGGTGGACGTCATCCACCGCAAGGAGAAGTCCGGTGAGCTCAACGGTCTTTTCCGTGTTCAGCAGTTCAGGCAGGACGACGCTCATATCCTCGTTACCGAGGAGCAGATAGCCTCCGAGATAAACGATATCATGGACATAGCTACAGAGATGTACAATACCTTCGGCCTTGAATACAAAGCTGAGCTTTCCACACGTCCGGACGATTTCATGGGCGATATCAAGGTCTGGGACAAGGCTGAGGCTGACCTCAAGGCTATCCTCGAGGACAAGTACGGTCCCGACGGCTACGAGCTCAACGAGGGCGACGGCGCTTTCTACGGTCCTAAGATAGACCTCAAGATGAAGGACGCTATCGGCCGTGAGTGGCAGATGGGCACCATCCAGCTCGATTTCCAGCTTCCTCTCAACTTCAAAATGAAGTACATAGCATCCGACGGCTCCGAGAAGCAGCCTGTTATGATACACCGGGCTATTTTCGGCTCATTCGAGAGATTCATCGGCATCATCACCGAGAACTTCAAGGGTGCTTTCCCGTTCTGGCTCTCGCCTATGCAGGTAGGCATCGTGCCTATCCGCACTGAGCACAACGACTACGCTAAGAAGGTGGCTGACCTGCTCAAAAAGAACCGCATAAGAGCCGAGGCAGACTACACCGACGACAATATGAAGAACAAGATCAGAAAGTTCAAGGACTTCAAGGACCCTTACGTTGTCATAATCGGCGACAGCGAGGCTGCTAACGATCAGGTTTCTATCAATATCAGAGGCAATAAGCAGCTCAAAAATGATCCGCTCGAAAAGTTCATCGAGATGTTCCGCACCATGAACGAGGAGCACTCCCTCGACGTTATCGACACGCTCTGATATATCCTCCCCCGTGCGTTTGTGCGGGGGAGATTTTTAAGGCAACACCGCACAAAGACCGCCTGACGTCTTTGTACTGAATCTGCTTGGATATTTTCCGTCATCTTGCACAGAAATCCCTTGACATACGTCAGTATGCCT
>CAMOXW010000157.1 GCA_946629405.1 uncultured Ruminococcus sp. | reverse complement strand
TCCTGACGTGCCGGTACTTCTATTATACCACATTCACAGAATTTTGCAAGTAATTTTATGCAAAAACACATACACAATTTGCAGAGTAGATTTTTAGTTATCATGTTCTGACCGCTGTGGACATTTCAACAGTCTGTTGAATTTTGTGTTAATAAATTCGCACCGGTTTTCAACTGTTGAAAAAGTTGAAAAGTATGTTGATAAGCGCTGCTTTGCGGGCAGATTTTGAACAACCGTATTTGGAAAAACTTTTTCATTCATTGGTTCTGAATATTTTCACGCCGGTATATACCGGCTGTAATATAGCAAAGGAGAGTATACAAAATGTCAGAAAAATCCCATAAAAAAGCCGGAAGGATCGCTATTCCCTTCCTCGTCACCGTATTCATCAGCCTCATAATTATCGGAGGCATCGCCTTCTACATATACCTTCGCATCCGCCCGGGCGATAAAAAACCAAAGGAGCCCCCGACTCGCACCCCCAACGTCGTCCTCTCCCCCGAGGATAACCACACCGTCCTCTTTATCTACGACGACCAGTCAAGCGGCAGAGCCTCAACGACCTTCGTCCTCATGCGCTCTGTCCCCTTTGAGGCTAAAAAGATACTCTTTGTAGGCATCCCCTCAAATTCGATATGCTACTCCGAAAGCAAGAAAGCTCAGATATCTCTGAAGGATGAGTACGAACACGGCGGTGCTCCTGCTGCAGTCGAATTCGTGAATGAGGCACTCAGTATCGACTTCGATAAATATATGGTCCTTGACCACGATTCGTTCAAGTATATCTGCGATATCAACGGCAGCGTCACCATCCCTGTCGATATCCCGCTCGCAAGCTTCGAAGGCGACGGCTCATCTGAATCCCTCGACAGCGAGCTCGTTATAAAATACCTGACCTACAATAAATTCAACGGCGGTGAGCCCGAAAGAGCCTACAAAGCTGCTTACGTCGCAAGTGAGATAGTCAAGGGCATCGGCGGCGACGTTCTTTCCCAGAATATCGACACCTATTACGCCTCCCTCAGCAGTCGTGCCAAGCTTACAAATATCACTATCAACGACTATAACAAGAAAAAGTCTGCGATCAAGTATTCCTTCGGAAGCATCTCACCTACCAGCAATCACACCCTCGCAACTTGGCTCACTCTCGACGGAACTGTCTCAGGAAACGATTTCCTCCCGAGCGAGAATTTCGTCAGCAGCAGCCTGAAGGATTATTTCAACGACGGAGATAATGACTGATATGCAGTATACAGGGATCTTTGACACCCACGCTCACTACACCGACCCTGCCTTCGATGACGACCGCAGCGAGCTCCTTGCGAGACTCCCGGATATGGGCGTGAGGTATGTCATGCTTGCTGCCTCATGCGCGGAGGACACGGTCGGGAACCTTGCGCTCGCGGAGCAGTACGGCTATATCTACTCCGCTGCCGGGATACACCCCGAATTTGCAGAAGAATTCTCCCCCGAGCAGCTCGCGCTTGTGAAGGAAACTGCCCTCAGAAGCCCTAAGGTCCGCGCTATCGGTGAGATAGGGCTCGATTACCATTACGAAGGCTATGACCGCGAAAAACAGATAGCTGCTTTCAGGTGTCAGCTCGAACTTGCCGCAGAGCTCGACCTCCCCATAATCGTACACAGCCGCGATGCCTGCGAGGATACCGTCAATATCCTGCGCGAATACCGTCCTAAGGGCGTGGTGCATTGCTTCAGCGGTTCAGCCGAAACTGCTGCGGAAATAATCAGTCTCGGGATGTACATAGGCTTCACCGGAGTGCTGACCTTCAAAAATGCAAAAAAAGCAATACGCGCTCTCGGAGCTGTCCCCGACAACAGGCTCGTGCTTGAGACCGACTGTCCCTACATGGCACCGGTGCCGTTCAGAGGCAAACGCTGTGACAGCTCCATGATCGCCTTTACCGCCGAAAAAGCCGCGGAAATAAAAGGCATACCGGTGCAGGAGCTTATTGACATAACGTGCCGCAATGGGCTTGAACTATACGAATTGAACTGAGAGGTCATGATATGTATTATTGCTGTGGTCTGACAGACAAGGGTATTATGCCGCATAACGAGGATGCCCTACTCATCGGAAAAACTGTTATAGACGAAGGTTCGTCGGTGCAGACTCTCACACAGCCGTTCATAGCTGCCGTTTCTGACGGAGTTTCGGGCGAACGTTCGGGAGAAGTCGCCTCCCGCACCTGCCTTGAGATGCTCAGTGAGCTCCACTACAGCAGCCGTACAGACCTTGCCTCTGAGCTGCTCGGAATTCACAGACAGCTCGCTTCACTGAGCGCCGACGACCCCGACAAGCACAATATGCAGGCTACGCTGTGCGGGATAGCTGTCGATGAACGCGGCTGTGTGCTTTCATTCAATGTCGGCGATTCACGGCTTTACCGTTTCCGCGGGGGAAGACTCACGCAGCTTTCCCGCGACCAGTCGCTCGTCCAGCTCTTGTATGAGGAAGGCTCCATAACCCTTGCCGAACGCCGCACTCATGTTCACAGAAATATTATCTTCCCGGCTTTCGGGAACATCAATACTCCCCCGAAAATAGACATAAATCCGGTTGAAGGCGGGCTTGAATACGGCGATGTGCTGCTGCTTTGCAGCGACGGCTTGTCTGACTATGTTTCGCCGCTTGATATGGAGGAGATCATGGAGCTGCCGCGAAGCCTTCCGGAAAGGCTCGAACTGCTGATAAAAAAGGCGCTCAACGCCAACGGCGAGGACAACATCACTGCCGCCGCTGTCGTCTATTGCGGAGAATAACTAAGAATTGTCCGGCATCAGTCTTATCTCGCTCATGGAAGCGTTTCCCGCTTGACATTACCGGATTTCAGGTATATAATAATATAATAAAAGAATTTCCCCTGTAAGGAGTTGCCATTTATGAAAAAATTCATTTCCGCTATTATCTCAGCCGCTATGCTGATCCCTGCGGCCGGAGCTTACGCTGTTCCCGCCGGAGCTGACAGCACTGACCCCGCTATCATTGTTTTCGGAGACAGCATCGCTGCCGGTTATGGACTTGACCCGGCAAGCGAATATACCTATGCTCAGATATGCGCTGACTACCTCGGCTGCGGCTATGAGAATTACGCCGTATCCGGCCATACCACCAGCGATATGCTGAATGTCATCAGCTCGCTCAGCACAGAGCAGAAAAACGCCGTTGCTTCCTCCGATTACATAGTTATCTCGATCGGCGGCAATGACCTCATGCACTATGCCGCACAGTATCTGCTCACCTATGCAGCAGAGCAGAAGCTCCTCAAGGACGGATATTCCGCTGCCGATATCCCGGCTGACCCGAGTGTCTCCGAGCTGCTCAGACTGCTCGATATCGATAAAGTGCAGGCTTTTGCCTCCAATACGACTAACGCACTCGAGCTCATCTCAACTCTTAAAAAACTCTGCAATAACCTCAAGACCAAGACAGACAAGTATGAGGGCATCATCCCCGAGAAGGTGATCCCCAATATCCAGACCGCTGTCAACGAGCTCAAGGATATCAATCCCAACGCCCGCATTATCGTTCAGACTATCTACCAGCCTCTCCAGATCGACCCGGAATATATAAGTGAAAAATACGGCAGCGACTCATCATACACCTCTCTCATCGGTCAGCTCCGCAGCAACTTCAAGGGAGTGCTTGACACGTTCAGGACTGACCTCGCCGGTGTCGAGGACATCGAGATAGCTGACGTTTACTACGAATTCACCTCGATAGCTGACGGCGTTACCCAGACAAACGCCAATCCCGGCCACGCTAACTACTTCACCAATATCCAGCTCCCCGGCGAGGAGAGAGACTTCCACCCCAATCAGAAGGGACACCTCGCTATCGCTGCAACGATTCTCAACACTATCGGCGACCTCCACGATGACAGCGGACTTCTTTCTGATATCTACAAGAGCCTCAACGACTATTCGGATTACCCCTCTATCGCCCTCGATACCTACAAGAAGGCTGCCGGAAAGCTCATGACCGGTGATGTGAACTTCGACGAGAAGATCGACGCGCGTGACGCAAGCCTTGTGCTGAAGAACTATACCTTCATCTCCGAGGACCCGGCATCTTCCATTCTCTCTGAGCTCCAGTCAGGAACTTCAGACGTAAACCGTGATGATTCAAGCGATGCCAAGGATGCAACCGCTATCCTGCGTTACTACGCATATTTACAGGACAACGGAACCGCTTCCCTTGAAGAATTTCTTGCACAATAACAAAGAGCGCCTTAGGGCGCTCTTTTTGCATACTTAGTCAAAAAAGACTTCCGCAAACAATACGGAAGCCTTTTTTACGGGATCATCTCCCCCTTACAGAGAATAGGTCAGAGTTTATCTCATTTTCACTCTACAGAATTGAGCGTGCCCATGAACACCGGCAGTGCAGTCTCGGTGTCCACGATACAGTACAGGAACGGTCTGTCAAAATAAAGCTGCTTCTCGGGCGGCATTTCTGCTGTACACTCGTTCACAGCAATATCTGTTATTGCCGCAGCCTTTGTGCCGTCCTCATCGACCTGTATGAACGTCTTGTGCAGCACGGAGCTTACATACATCGGTATCGGTACGTCATTGAGTCCCGAAAGATCGGCGTTCCACTTGTCGAAAACAAGCTCCATTCCCATTGTCGGAAGTATCTCCTCAAGCTGTACGCTGTACTCGCTCTTGAACTTAGGAATAAGCGTCCTGATCGGCTCATCTGTGGTCTGCGACTTCAGCAGCGCATTGAGGCTCTCAGGTGTGAGCTGCCCGATATACTCGCCGAGCGTCATGCTCTCGTCCGGAAGTATCGCTGCAAAAGCATAGCGTCCGCCATCGTAGTACTTCATGATGCCCTGAGCGTTGTCGCCGCTTAGGTAATTGTACTCAGTCGAGCTCATCATTTCGGCATACTGAACGCTTCCGTCTGCGGCGGTAAAATTATAATTCTTGATAATATTGTCAGATTCGTATTTATCCTGCCATTCAGCCTCAAAGGCAACTGCATTGATGAGGTGCATTATCTCGTCGTCTTCAATTTTCTGGATGATCTCGGGTATCATGCCGTCAGTATTCCTGCCGCACCAGCTGTTTATAGCATCAACTGTTGTCTGGTCGAACGGCGCGAGGTAGAACTCCGCATCATAATAGTCCACATCGGTCTGGAGGAAGTCCTTATTCACCTGAATACGCTGCGGGTCGTTCCTTGCCCAGATGGAATTTGCGGTGACGAGCCTGCAATGCTCCTCATCCGGCTGAGAATTGCGGAGCGTGTAGAGATACTTGTTGAGCCTTTCGATCGGGATGCCACCGAGGGTATCCTCGATCTCAGTGAGGGTATCGCCCTTCGCGCCGTTGGCGAGCATTCCGAAGGCTGAATTGATCGAATAGGGCGAAAGCATCTCGTTTTCATCGGTTTTGTAGAGCTTTTTCATGAGCTCTATTCCGAAGCCCGTCTGTGCAAGAACAAGCTCATCGTCTGCTTCAAGTCCTTCGACCTTACTCCCCTCGATACC
>CAMOXW010000156.1 GCA_946629405.1 uncultured Ruminococcus sp. | reverse complement strand
GGAAGAGGCAGCTGATATGAATAATGATGGACTCATTGATGCGAGAGATGCAAATGCTATACTCGCTATCTATGCTGACGGTGGAGTAAAGGATCCGTCAACACCGGCATCGAATGTGATTATCTATACAAATGGTGCTCAGTTGATAGTAGGTATACCGGATGAGGTGATACTAAACGGATTCACAGTCGTTGTTGACTGCGGTTTGAATCTAATATATTACCTTGACGCAGAAGATAATATGGTGAATATCATGAATTACAGCAGCCTTGATTTGCCGCTGCTGCATGATGGAATGAACTACATGAAGTATGAAGGTGATAATGTTGAAAGTGTAAAAGTAACTATTAATGAGAGGTGGTTGTGATGACAGGCACAGGAACGCAGAACGATCCGTATATCGTGGACACATGGCCTGATTTCGTGACGGCGATAGGCACTTCCGGTGCATACGTCAAGGTCGCTGATGATACTGTCTGGGATATGAACAGCATTGCACCGGAGGGAATAACACAATCGTTGCAAGTTAATGCAAATGTTGACGGTAGTGGTGTGAAAATCGTCAATCTGCATATTGAAAATTTATCTGCTGTAATAATAAATGCAAATGGGTACTTAAAAAACATTAATTTTACGGATGTCTTTGCAAAAGCAACGAATGGCAACTATTATTTCATTGGGCGCTCACAGAATGTCAAATCCGGGGAAGTCGGAAGGTACATTTCTATCACAGGAAAATTCTATGGATATGGTACAAGTGGCTCAAATAAAAGGATATATGCTATTTTCGGTAATGGAAGTGATACGTCTTTCACGAGTTGCTCTACCAATGTAGAACTATACGGCACAGCGCAGTTGTGCAAAGATACCATCAACTCGGGAACTTATTCCCCTATGCTTGTCAATTGTAATCTAAAATATGTTCGACTTCCGATAAGTGGCGTTTACGCATGGCAAAACCGCATCGCAGTTAAAAATTCTTGGGTGGAAGGTTCAGAGTATACAACCGTTTGCATTTCAGATTCATCAGAGAATAGTATTTTCAATGTATCAGCGTTCGGGAATATCACAGATGGGAACAGCAGAACATGTCTGCTATGGAATTCTGACAAAATTGAATCGGGGGTGTCTATATCAAGCGGCATCAAATTATGCTCGGAAGCCCAGCTTCAGGACGCTGCATATCTGGCATCCATAGGCTTCCCCATAGGAGTTGACTGACATGGCGTGGATAATGGGAGAGGACGGCTTCCCGACCAATACGGACTTCATCGCAGTGCCGGAGAAGGCGATGCAGCGACCGTTCCCGGACGCCATCTGGCGGATCGACGCCGACGTGAACGACGGCTTTCCTTACAACAAGCTGATTCCTGGGATCAAGGCGATAAGAATGTATATACAGCCTTCACGTCCATTGATACACGCATACGGCAGCCGTGAGAAGAATTTCGACGGAAACGGTTATGCGATCATTGAACCTATAAGCTGCCATGTGCGTCAGGAGGAGAATGGCATATATGAAGCAACATTCGAGACATTCTGTGATGAATACCGGAAGTTTACATATCTGAAGAAACAATCTCTTGTAAAACTGCCGATCAGATATCATGGAAAAATCAAATATCAGGTCTTCAGGATCCGTCAGACATCACGCAGAATGGATGAAAATGGTGAGTACAGAATATCGGCAGCTGCACAGGCGTGGTTCTATGATCTGAACCGCTTTCTGATCAGATCATGTCATCCTACTCGGCTTAATGGTGCTGCTGCACTCGATTACATTTTTAATACCGGGTGGTATGGAGGCATAGAAGAAGCAGGTTTTTCATACTCTTCTGATATCTTATCAGTGCGCACTGCGTACTATGACAATATGTCAATAACAGCCGCGCTGCTTGGAGCGGATCAAGCATTTGTGAACCGGTGGGGAGGCAGTTTATACCGGGACAATAATTATTTTTCTATTAATCAGGAAATGGAAGGCAGCAGGACTTCCGGAATAATAATGTATGGCTACAATATGACGGCTATTGAATTTGTAGAAGATGATACTGAAGTAATAACTATTCTTGTAGCTGAAGATAACTATGGACACAAGGTAACTATAACCAATCCGGATGTACCTTCTGAACTATTGCCGCATCATATATACCGCTATGCCAAATTTACTTATGACACTGATGATGAGACTGCATTTATAGCAGATGCGAAGGAATACTTTGATGAACACAAGCAGTCGAAAGTAACAATCACGGTAAGATTTGCAAACCTTACCGATATAGATCTATATGCAGATTTTCTTCAGCTTGATGATTTTGAAGTTGGAGACAGGATAACGGTTTATCACAAAGATCTCGATATTTACTATTCAAATCTCAAAATAATAAGCAAAGATTATGATGTAGTCAATCAGAAGACTGCTGAGATACAGATCGGCAGTTTTAAAAATGCAGTATCAAGACGTGCTGTAATGCCAGATACAGTATCAAGCGGAAGCGCAATAACTGACAAGCAGTATATAGCTATTCAGGAGCAGGTGGACGAAGTTGCATTTTATGGAATAATCACTACGCCTATCGCTTCAAATACAGGAAAGCTGTTGACTACTGCGGACGGTAAGTATATAACATATAAGAGGTGATATTATGTCAACAATACCAGACCAGTTGAATACAGGATTATCTGATGAACAGATAATGGAGGCGTTCACGAAATCACTTAATAGTTACAGCAATTCTGAAATCAACAATCTTCTCGCAGAAAAAGCAGATCAGTCAGATGTTGAGACGCTGAGCGGCAATATGGAATCTTTGTCCGAAACTCTGAAAAGCGTGATCGACACCGGACCGAAGAACCGGATCATCTTAGGCTTCCCGGCGACGACCAAGAGCGGAGTGACGGCGACGCCTAACGAGGACGGAACTATCACTATCAGCGGAACCAACAGCAGCTCATCTAATACCGTGCTCGTGTTTGACCTCTGGGGAAGCGCTGCGTCAACGACGGACAATAAACAGAATCCCTTCACTCAGGACGGCGTGTACATCATGAAAGGCTCGGGCAGTGATAATGTCCGCATACAGTTCTATGGCTATAATGATGACTTGCAGCTGAATCTGCTCGCAAATTCCGCAAGCGATGTGGAGGTAACTATAAACGGTGCATACAAGGATTATGTTTTCCGCATCTGGATAAAGGGTTCAGCTGTATTCGATGATCTGACGCTCTATCCCATGTGCTGCCTGAAAGACCTGTATGATATATCGCCGGACTTCAAGCCATACATCCCGACAAATGCGGAGCTGTACGCTATGATAAAGGAACTGGGAGGCGGAGCATGAGCGACTGGACGGACATAGTCATTGCGTTCATAGCGGCAGCCGGCGGATTCCTCGGCTCAGTCGTCAGCAACAATAAGCAGGTAGCAGTTCTGAGCACGAAGCTGGACGGTGTCAAAGAGGAACTGAAACGGCAGGGCGAGCGCATCGACGCGCACAATCACCTGAACGAACGTCTGACTGCGGTGGAGATAACTCTGAAGGAGCGTGAACGGCATGAAAGAGCGAATTGCTAAGCTCATCGACGTAAAAACACTGGTGACCTTCACGCTTACCGGTGCATTTACATATCTTGCAGTATGCGGTGAAATAGATCCGCAGATATTTATGTCGGTATACGCAATGGTTATCGGCTTTTATTTCGGAACACAGCGCGAAAAATCAAAAAAGGAGGGAAATGATAATGACTAAAAACGGCATTGATGTGTCTGAGTGGCAGGGCGACATAGACTGGAGCAAGGTCAGGACTGACTTTGTTGTGATCCGTGCAGGATACGGCAGGGAGATCACTCAGAAGGACAAGAAATTCGAGAGGAACTATTCCGGTGCCAAGAAAGCCGGGATACCCTGCGGCGCTTACTGGTACAGCTACGCAATGAACGAGGACGAAGCACGGAAAGAGGCTGCTGTCTGCATTCAGGTGCTCAAAGGCAGGCAGTTTGAATACCCGATATATATCGACGTGGAAGAGCAGAAGGTCATCGCTCTCGGACGCGATAAGGTCAGCGCGATAATCAGCGCTTTCCTGCTCGAACTCGAAAAAGCCGGCTACTATGCCGGACTCTATATGTCGGCATACAGCCTTGAGCATTGCACCACTGACTATATCAGGCAGCGTTTCACGGTCTGGGTGGCGAATTACGGCGTTCAGAAACCCACATATTCCGGCGCTTATGGTATGTGGCAGAAGTCCAACACCGGCAGCATCGCCGGAATCGCCGGGAATACAGACCTCGATGAGTGCTATATGGATTATCCTAAGATCATCAGGGATTCCGGCAAGAACGGTCTCGCCAAGCCGTCTGAACCGCAGAAGAAGTCCCTCAAGGTCACCGTGGAACTGGATGACCATTTGTATTCGGGACTGCTGGAGGAACAACTCTGACAGGCATAATGACAGGCACACTATCAGCTTTTTATCCCTTTTTAATCATTCCTATCCGACTTGTTATATAATAAACAAAAAAATAAAATCCCCGGAAACTGCCGTAAATACGACATTTCCGGGGATTCTTTACTGGAGCTGATGATCGGACTTGAACCGACGACCTACGCCTTACCAAGGCACGCTAAAACAGCTATATTTTGAAAGTTATCCTACATCTTGACAGGCATCTGACAGGCATGCTCCGGAAAGATAGTCGTTCAGCTTGTTGATCTGACGTTGTTTGTGGAGCTTATCAAGATGAGTGTAGATCTG
>CAMOXW010000155.1 GCA_946629405.1 uncultured Ruminococcus sp. | reverse complement strand
CTCGGCGGCGGGATACGCAGCATACAGACGATCAGGGAATACCTTGACATGGGCATCACAAGAGTCATCCTCGGCTCAGCTGCACTGAAAAATCCTAAGCTCGTCTGCGAGGCTGTTGAGAAATTCGGCAGCGAAAAGATCGTGGTAGGGATAGACGCTATGAACGAAATGGTCGCAGCTGAGGGCTGGCTCGAAAGCTCCAACGTTCACTACATCGACCTTGCAAACAAGATGATAGAAGCCGGGGTGAGAACTTTCATTTTCACCGATATATCGAAGGACGGCACACTCTCCGGCGTGAACTGCGAACAGCTCAGAAAGCTCGCGGACGCTACCGAGGGACGCGCTGATATCGTTGCGAGCGGCGGCGTTCATACAATGGATGACATCATCGCCTGCAAGGAAATGGGACTTTACGGCACTATCTGCGGAAAGTCCATTTACAAGGGAACACTAAACCTTAAAGAGGCAATTGAATATGCAGGAAAATGAACTCAGACTGCGTCCATTTATCTTCAGCCGTGATTTCGGCATAATAAGCAAATGGATAACTAAGCCGCGTGAACACGCTATGTGGTGCGCAGGAAGGACAAAATTCCCGATTGAACGTGAGGACTTCACCAGAATGCTTGAAGATATAGCAGAAAACTGCGGTGACAGTCCCTTTGTTGCAACGGATACTAACGGTATCCCGGTCGGATTTTTCTGCTATTCTGTTGATCCGGAAACAAACACTGGAATGTTCAAATTTGTTATGGTCGATCCTGCACTGCGCGGCAGGGGACTTGGCAGTAAAATGCTCAGACTTGCGCTCAGTTATGCCTTCGGTTTCACAGGTGCGGAAAAAGTTGATCTGTGCGTGCTTTCAGCGAATTATGGCGCGAAAAGGTGCTATGAGAGCATTGGATTTACCGAAATGAATACGGATGAGAATGCACTAAGATACGAAGACGAAGTATGGGAAAGGTGTCATATGAGTATAGAGAAAGGTGGTAAATAATGCTTGCAAAGAGAATAATCCCGTGCCTTGACGTAAGAAACGGCAAGGTCGTGAAGGGCGTGAATTTTGAGGGTGTGCGCGATGTGGGCGACCCGGTCGAGTGCGCTGCTGAATACAACAGGCAGGGTGCCGATGAGCTTGTATTCTACGATATAACGGCATCCTTCGAGGGGCGGGGAGTGTTCCTCGACGTTGTGCGCGACACGGCAAAGAAGGTCTTTGTTCCGCTGACTGTCGGAGGCGGTATCAAGACAGTTGACGATATAAGAGAGGCGCTCCGTGCGGGTGCGGACAAGGTTTCAGTCAACTCTCAGGCTGTGCAGAATCCGCAGCTCATCAAGGACGGTGCTGATATCTTCGGCAGCCAGTGCATCTGCGTCGGAATTGATGCAAAGAAGATTGCCGACCACAAGTGGACAGTCTTCATTAACGGCGGAAGGGTCGATATGAAGCTCGACCTCATCGACTGGGTCCATACGATAGAAAAGCTCGGGGCAGGCGAGATATGCCTCAACTCCATTGACGCTGACGGCACTAAGGAGGGCTTCGATATCGAAATGCTCAAAGCGGTCTGCTCGAACTGCTCGATACCCGTTATCGCAAGCGGCGGCGCGGGTAAGATAAACGATTTCTACGAGGTCTTTGAAAAGACCGGCGCTACGGCTGCGCTTGCGGCTTCGCTTTTCCATTTCAGGGAGCTCACGGTCGGGCAGGTCAAGGATTACTGCCGGAGCAAGGGCGTTATCGTGAGGTAAGCCATGGACAGGATATGGGAGGAAATGTACGCTGCGGCAAAGGCTGTGCTTGCCCCGAGGCGAATCTCTGATTATGTTACGGCAGGAGATGTCTCCGCGGCTGTGCTGAGCTGCTCCGGGAAAATCTACACCGGCGTCTGTATCGACACCTGCTCGACCCTCGGGATATGCGCCGAGAGAAACGCCATTTTCAACATGATAACAAACGGCGAGAATGTGATAGAGCGGGTGCTGTGCATCCCGCCGAATGAGGGCAAGGGCGCTCCCTGCGGTGCCTGCCGTGAGCTCATGGTGCAGCTCATGCCGGAAAGCTACAAGGACATCCGGATAATGCTCGACTATAAAACCGGAAAGGAAACAACTCTCGGCGCGCTGACGCCGGAATGGTGGATAGATTACTGATATGAAAGGTCAGATACAATGATTAAAACCGACATTAACGACCTCGACAAATTTTTCGTGAAGGGTGAACTCATCCCTGCGATCTGCTATGAGGTCAACACAAAAACAGTGCTCATGCTTGCGTATATGAACAAGGAGAGCCTGAAAAAAACTCTCGAGACCGGCTATACATGGTTCTGGAGCCGTTCCCGTCAGGAATACTGGAACAAGGGCGCAACGTCCGGCCATGTGCAGAAGGTCGTGTCCATTTACGGCGACTGCGACAACGATACGCTGCTCGTGAACGTCGAGCAGACCGGCGCAGCCTGCCATACGGGAAGCTACAGCTGCTTCTTCAACGAGATCTATAACAATGAGGAGAATGAATAATGAACGTTTATCAGGAAATTTTTGAAGTTATCAAGGAGCGGAAGAAACAGTACGAAAACGGCACCGCTGCCGAGAATTCCTACACCTGCTACCTCTTTGACAAGGGCGTGGACAAGATATGCAAGAAGGTCGGCGAGGAGGCTACCGAGACAGTTATCGCGGCGAAAAACGGCGACAACAACGAGCTCATGAATGAGATCAACGACCTGCTCTATCACGTTATGGTGCTCTGTGCGAATCAGGGGCTCGAATGGACTGACGTTGAAAAGGTGCTCGACGAGCGCAACGAAAAGATCGGCAACCTCAAAAAGTTCCACACAGTAGACAAAAATTCATGAAAAATGCGGCAGAGTTTTGCGCTCTGCCGCATAATTATTTTCCGGGAAGCTTTACTGCTGCCCCGCCTCCGAGTCCTGGATATGGCTCATTACAGGCGTTTTGTCGAGGAACATAAAGAGCGAGTCAAGGAAGTCGGTGTAGCACTGTGTCGAAAGGTGGATACCGTCGCCGGAGGTGCCTCCCGCGCGAAGGGAAAGCGTATTCGGGTCAACGACCACTGAGTAGGCGTCAAAAATGTAGATCCTGTCGTTGTTCAGGGAGTTTATCTTTGCGGTGAGTGCGGAGTTGAACTCACGGATGATGTTGTTGCTGGTGAAGTCGGTGACGTTCTCGTCGATAGGAGTGATCGTTGCAATGACGATATTGATATCCGGCACACGCTCGAGGATCTGGAGAGCAGTCTCGGCGTACCTGTCGGCATAAGCCTGAGCATCGCCCATATTAACGTCGTTCATGCCGAGAGACATATAGAGCAGCTTCGGCTGGAGCGCGGCAATTGCGTCGATCATCTGATAGGAGCCGTAGGGCGTATCAAAGTAGAAGTAATCGCGGTTCCACATGGAAACAGAGCCCTGAGTGATGCAGTGCTCCTCCGGGACGAAGCCGAAGACGTTGAAGCCGTGGCAGATAGAGTCGCCGGTGACATAGAGTCTTTCCTGATAGAAGGCGCTGTTGGGGGAGGAAGTACCCTGCGGGAGGGTCTGGTCGATGTTATTGCCGCTTGAATCGGTAACGATTATCGAAGGAGTGAGCGGAGCGGTCGTGATGATCTCCGGAGCGGTTGCCTGCTGAACGTCTGTAGTAATGGGTTCAGCCTCGGTGACAGCCTCGGTCGGTGCGGGTGCCGTGGAGGTATCGCTGCTTGTGTCATCGACCTTACCGCAGGCTCCGAGCATGGAAAGTGCAACTGCCGCAGCAGTTATTTTTGAAAAGCGTGAAAAAATGGAAATCATGTAATTCAACTCCAAATCTCCTGAAAATATAGGTATTTAAGTAACATATACATTGTATCACTAATAATATTAAAAGTAAAGTGAATTTTGAATTTTGTATATTTCGTTATATTTTTGTTGACATTTCGGGGAATTGATAGTATAATAATCTAAGGAATACTTACGCTAAAGGAGCGGAAACCATGGAAAATATCAGAATAACAGACCTTTATGACCTCAGTCATACTATGGCGGCTGACTATCTCAGCGGCTTTGATTACCCGTGGGAGGCACTGAAAGGGATAAGCAGCCTGATAATCGAGCTCGGCAGCAGGCTCAGTCCGGACGAATACGACAACCCTTCGGAGAACGTCTGGATACACAAGACCGCGAAGGTCTTCCCGAGCGCTTATATCGGCGCTCCGTGCATAATAGGCCCCGGCACTGAAGTGCGGCACTGTGCGTTCATCCGCGGAAGCGCTCTTGTCGGTGCGGACTGCGTTGTGGGAAATTCGGTCGAGCTTAAAAACGTGATAATCTTCGACAGCGTCCAGACACCCCACTATAACTACGTCGGGGACAGTATTCTTGGCTATAAGTCGCACATGGGAGCAGGCTCGATAACCTCGAACGTGAAGTCCGACAAGACTGACGTTGCCATAAAGTCCGGCGGTGAGGTGATAGAGACAGGCATCAGGAAGATAGGCGCTATGCTGGGCGATTTCGTCGAGGTCGGCTGCAACAGCGTGCTCAACCCCGGGACCATCATCGGACGCCATTCAAATATATACCCGACAAGCTGCGTAAGGGGCGTAGTTCCCGCGGAAAGCATCTGGAAGACCGGCGGCATTGTTGTAAAAAAATCGGGTAAATAAAAGAGGGTAAATAACAAATAGGGTGGTCGTCAGATTCCGGCGTTTGCGTAATTGCTCCACCTCACAGTGAGGAGGAATGTCAAGACCGCTGTTTACAGCGCTTGTTTTAGTCTTGACATTCT
>CAMOXW010000154.1 GCA_946629405.1 uncultured Ruminococcus sp. | reverse complement strand
TTTTTTGTTTCTTGCATGACCTTATACCATAGCGGAAAAAACCAGAATAAAGTCTTTGGAAAGGGGCTTGGGGGAGAACCTTTTCTCAGAAAGGTTTTCCCCAATAAATCCCGTAATACTTCCGTATGGGTATCACGCTTAATGAAGGGCGCTTTTTTTATATATCGTTCCTGATAATATCCTCCGGTGTCTCACGCTTTACTACTACGCGGGACTTTCCGTCGCGTATGAATACTACTGCCGGTTTTGGGATACGGTTGTAGTTCGATGACATTGAATAATTATATGCTCCTGTAGCAAGAACTGCAAGTATATCTCCGGATTCCGCGTGCTGGAGCTCCATGCCCTCACCGATAAGATCGCCGCTCTCGCAGCATTTTCCGGCAATAGTCACCTTCTCGCTGCGCTCCTGCGATGCTTTGTTCGCAACAACTGCCTCATATTCAGACTGGTAGAGTATGTAGCGCGGATTGTCGCACATTCCTCCGTCTATCGAGATATATGTACGGATCCCTGGTATCTCCTTGCGGGCGCCGACCTTGTAGAGTGTGATGCCTGCCGGTGCTGCGATAGCTCTGCCGGGCTCAATGTACATGAACGGCTGCTCTATGCCAAGCGCCTCACACTCTGTTTTCACAACTGCGGAAACTCTTTCGAGATACTCCTCAAACGGTGCAGGATCGTGGGAATCAAGGTACTTTATGCCAAAGCCTCCGCCAAGGTTAAGTCCCTTGATCTCATAGCCGAGTTCGTTCTTCACCTGTGCAATGAACCGGAGCATTACCCTTGCGGCTTCCTCAAACGGCTCGATGTCGAATATCTGCGAGCCGATGTGACAGTGAACACCCACCAGCTTTACATTAGCGCAGGCAAGCGCCTCCTTCACAGCGCCCATTGCTTCGCCCGTTTCAAGGGCAAAGCCGAACTTGCTGTCGATCTGCCCGGTCATTACCGCCTTGTGAGTATGAGCGTCTATGCCAGGCTTGATACGGAACATGATGTGTGCCTTGATGCCTTTTTCAGCGGCAATCCTTTCAAGTCTGTGCAGCTCTGGAATGTTGTCAACGATAATATGTCCTACACCGTTTTCAAGTGCGTATGTAAGCTCCTCGTCGGTCTTGTTGTTGCCGTGGAAGCCGACCTTCTCCATTGGGAATCCTGCCCTGACTGCGGTATAAAGCTCGCCGATCGACACAGCGTCGAGGCCGTCGCCCTCACTGGCTACAACCCTGCACATTTCAAGGCAGGAAAAAGCCTTCGAGGCATAGTGGACTACTCCTCTGCCGTTGTAGTATTTCTGCATACTATCATGAAACCTTCTCAGGCTATTGCGTATCATGCCCTCGTCCATGACGTATAGCGGAGTGCCGTACTGCTGAGCAAGCTCAACTGTATCAACACCGCCGATCGTGAGATCTCCCTGAGCGTTTACACCAAGATTCTCGGATACGAACATATTATCAGACCTTTCCATTCAGTTTTCTTCCGGAGCATCATCGATGTCGTCAGCGATATCCTCGATTATGCTCCTCAGCTCCTCAACTCCCTCGCCGGTCTGTGAGGAGAACGGTATCGTATGTATATCTTCAAAGCACGGTATTTCTGTCACAAATGCCTCCATGCGCTTCGCACGCTCGGTCTTGTTGAGCTTGTCCGCTTTTGTAAGGACTATCACGAACGGCGTTTCGGTGTCGATGAGATAATTTATCATTTTTACGTCGTCCGCCGTCGGCTTATGGCGCATATCCACAAGCATGAACACCAGCCTCAGGTCCCGGTCAGAACCAAGATATCCCTCGATAAGCCCTGCCCAGCGCTCCTTCTCGGACTTTGCTACCTTTGCATAGCCATACCCCGGAAGATCGACCAGATAAAGATTCTCCAGACTGAAAAAGTTTATCGTCGCGGTCTTCCCCGGAACTGAGCTCACTCTCGCAAGGCTCCTGCGGTTCATCAGCTTGTTGATGAGCGTTGACTTCCCGACATTTGAATGCCCCGCGAAGGCTATCTCTATCCGCTCTGGCGCCGGTATCTGCGAAAAAGTACCGTATGCTGCGGCAAACTCTGCTTTGTTGTAATTCAGCTTCATCCTGACCTCCAGTCCTCAGGATCTGATAAGTGCTGTGTCAAGCACGGTCCTGAGGTTGTCGCAGGGAATGAACTCCATAGCATCCTTGACTACGTCGTCCACTTCCTCCAGATCAGGAACATTTGCCTTCGGGATAAGCACTGTCTTTATACCTGCCTTGTACGCAGCCATTGTCTTCTCTCTCAGTCCGCCGATCGGCAGCACCTTTCCGTGAAGCGTTATCTCACCTGTCATTGCAACGTCTGCGCGCACCTTCAAACCAGAAAGTGCAGATACAAGGGCGGTAGTCATTGTCACGCCTGCCGACGGTCCGTCCTTCGGTACTGCGCCCTCAGGAGCGTGGATATGGATATCGCTGTTTTTATAGAAATCAGGGGCGATCTTGTACTTGTCGGCAATGCTCCTTACATAGCTGACTGCTATCTTGGAGCTCTCCTTCATGACATCGCCCAGAGAGCCGGTGACCTCGATCTTGCCGCTGCCCTGCATTACAAGGACTTCAAGCGGCATGAGGACGCCGCCCACTGATGTCCACGCAAGTCCGTTTACTACACCGACCTGATCCGTCTTTGAGGAAATGTCCTCCAGATACTTGTGAACACCCAGCAGATCCTTGAGATCCTTCGCCCTTACAGTTATCTTCTTTATGCTCTCGTCAGCGGCTATCTTACGCGCTGCTTTTCTGCAGAGCGACGCGATATTCCTCTCAAGGGTACGCACGCCGGCTTCCTTTGTATAGAACTGGATGATGTCGCGGATCGCTCTGTCGTCTATCCTGAGCTGACTTGCCTTCAGACCGTGCTCCTTGAGCTGCTTCGGAACAAGGTGCTCTTTCGCAATGTGGAACTTTTCCTCCGCAGTGTAGCTCGGCAGCTCTATGACCTCCATTCGGTCAAGGAGCGGCGCAGGTATCGCCGAAATGTTATTCGCCGTCGTTATAAATACCGCCTTGCTCAGATCAAACGGAACCTCAATGAAGTGGTCGCGGAAGGCATTGTTCTGTTCGCCGTCAAGAACCTCAAGCATTGCCGAGGAAGGGTCACCCTTGATATCGCTGCAAAGTTTGTCTATCTCGTCAAAAAGTATCAGCGGATTCATTGAGCCTGCCTGAGAGATCGCTGTGATGATTCGTCCGGGCATCGCTCCGACGTAGGTCTTTCTGTGTCCTCTGATATCAGCCTCGTCACGGACGCCTCCGAGAGATACTCTTGCGTACTTGCGTCCCATTGCCTTCGCAACGGACTTGGCTATCGAGGTTTTTCCGATACCGGGAGGTCCGGCAAGACAGATTATCTGTCCCTTGATCTCAGGGTTGAGCATATACACTGCAAGGAATTCAAGGATACGCTCCTTGACCTTTTTCAGACCGTAGTGATCCTTTTCAAGGACTGCCTCCGCTTTTTCCATAGAGAGCTTGGCCTTGGTATACTTGCCCCACGGAAGGTCAAGAACTGTATCAAGGTAGTTCTTGATAACGAATGCCTCCTGCGATGACGGCGGGAGCTTTGTAAGCTTATCTGCTTCTTTAAGCAGCTTCTCCTTCGTCTTTTCGTCAGCCTTCATTTCCATTATATCATTGATATAGGCATAAGCGTCATCTGATTCGACCTCTCCGAGCTGCTCCTGTATCGTCCGCATCTGCTCGCGGAGGTAATACTCACGCTGCTCCTTATCAATGCTGTTCTTGGTCTGCTCGCTGATGAGGTTTTCAAGCTCAAGTATCTCGACCTCGAGAGAGAGCCTCGCATAGAGCTGCGAGAGGTTGTTCTCGATGTTACTTCCCTCGAGAAGCGCCTGCTTGTCGCGGTAATTCAAAGAACAGTTGAATGTCACTGTCTCAAAAAGCTTGACCGGTGAATCCTGCGTCATTACCGAAGTTATGAGCTCCTTCGGCATACGCGGGAAGTACGAGGCGTACTTCTCGAATATATCCTTGACCGAGCGCATGAGCGCTTCCGCGCCGATGTCGTCGATCTTCGCATTTGAATATGTCGGTATCTTCCTTATCTGAGCCCTGAGCACATCGCCGTCGTCCATAAGATGAACAAGCTTTGCTTTGTATACGCCCTCAACAAGCACCTTCATGACATTGTCCGGGAGCTTAAGGACCTGCTTGATATCCGCAACTACGCCTATCTTGTAGAGGTCAGACGCCTTTGGTTCTTCAACATAAGCCTCCTTCTGGGCAACAAGGAATATCTTTCCGCCTTCCTTGAGAGCGCTCTCTATAGCCTTTACAGACTTATCTCTTGAAACGTCAAAGTGCATGACCATTTTCGGGAACGCAACAAGCCCCCTCATTGCAACGGTGTAGAACACTGAGCCGTTCTCTGTATTTTTATCACTTTTAATGGTCTGTTCCAAATCTTTCACCACATTTCGCATTAGTAAACATATTTATCCTTGGAATATACTCTCCACTATTGTATTATACTACATATTCATTGAAATTGCAAGGACTTTTTCACCAGGTTCAAAAACAGCCCTGTACTGCAATGTACAGGACTGCCTTTAAGCTCATTTATCATTGAACGGCTTCCAGTTGAGAAAGTCCCCGAGCTCCAGCGGCTTTGCGTAATAGTACCCCTGGAAGCTCTGTATACGGAACTGCTGCAGAATATCCCTTATCCCGCTTGTCTCGATACCCTCGACACAGACCTTTGCACCGAATGTCGATGCCAATCCCACAAACACCTTCATAAGCTCCCGCTCCTTTTCGTCTTCTTCTATCCTGCAAACGAAGCTGCGGTCTATCTTTATCGTGTCAAACGGAAGATTCTTTACAAGCCCGATAGATGAAAATCCTGTGCCGAAATCATCGAGCGCTATCTGTACTCCCCTTCCCCGGAGATTGACTATGACGTTCTTGAGAAGGTGCATATCAAGCAGCCTGCAGCGCTCCGTGATCTCAAGGCAGAGATGCTCCGGAGGGAACTCCTCCTCTTTCAATGTTTTTAATACCATGTCCACAAAATCCGGCCTTTCAAGCTGGGTGTAGGACAGGTTCACGTTTATCACAAAGTCAGGATGATCCTTCATTATCAGCTTTGCGTCGCTTATCGCTTTGCGGAGCACCCATTGTCCGAGCTCGCAGAACAGCGGATCCCTTTCAAGTATAGGGATAAAGTGATCCGGCGGGACCATTCCGTATTCCGGGCTTCTCCACCTGAGGAGAGCCTCCGCGCCGATAAGCCTCTCCGACGCTGCATCAACTACAGGCTGATACATAAGGAAGAATCCCTTGTAACCGCGCATTATTGAGCCGCGTATCTCGTAGAGCTTCTCTATGCGATGTTTGTTTTCGTCGTTGAGATTATTGTAAAACTCAACAAGCTCGCCCTGCCTTCTGACCTTCGATTCAACGTAGGCAAAATTCAGGCAGGCATAGACAGTCTGATAGTCTATGTCAAAATTGTCAACATTAAGCATTCCTGCGTTTACTTCAAGCATGATAAAATGGTTTTCGATCATGATCCCCTTGCGGAAAAAACTGCGGAAATCCTCATATCTGTCACGCATATCCTCAGCGGTCTGGGTTCTTGTCAGCACCGCGAACTTCGTTCCGTCAAGACGGTAAGCATTTCCGGAATTCCCGACGTGTTCAAAAAAGATCCGCCCGAATTTCTGGAGCACAGTATTTCCAAATTGGTATCCGTAGACCTCGTTTATCTCCGAGAATTTGGATATGCCCAGCATACAGAGCTTCATCCCGGACTGTTTCAGCATATTCGCCTGAAGATCATCGAAAAATCCATACTGATTGCGAAGTCCCGTGAGTGCATCAATATGCTCCTTCACGCCGTGATCTCTGATAACTCCGCAGAAATACTCCGGCTTTCCGGTCTCGTCTCTCAGGACGGTCCCTCGGCAGGTACAGACAACATACTCGCCGTTTATCTTTTTCGCACGGTACTGCATATCGTGCCCGGAGGCGTTTCCGGTGAATATCTCAGTGATCCCTTCGTGATATGTGTCCCTGTCGTCCGGGTGGATATGCTCCTCCCAGATATTTCCGGCATTGTACATATATTCAGACGGCAGTCCGAACATATCCACCGCGTTCTTCGACCACTTCGAGTAATCATACTTCATGTCGCAGAGATAGACATAAGCTCCCTCGGCAACTATCGAAAAGGCTTCAAAAAGCACATTGAGCTTGCGTCTGTGCTCGTCGCGGATAGGCTCACAGACATAATTTTCCTCGTAAAAGCCGTCCTTCAGACGTGTCTTGTCTATATACATCATGTTGTCAGCGCGCTCGAATACGTCCGCTACGCTGTGATCGGTTTCCGGGTCAAAGGTCGCAATCCCGGCAGCTACTACAGGTCCGTCGTGCTTTTTCAGGTTACTGTGCACCTGATCGCGCAGACGGTCGAACAGCTCATCCCTGTTAAAATAGTCACCGCTTCCGAGAAAGGCTACGAACTCGTCACCGCCTATACGGAATACCGGACTGTGCGTGAAAACATTGCATATCAGCCGGCTCGCAGCACGGATATACTCATCGCCTGCCTTGTGACCGAACGCATCGTTGATACTTTTGAGATTATTGATATCGCAGACTACTATTGCAAACGAGAGAAATTCTTTCCCCTTGTTTATTCTGCTCTGGACTGATTCTTCAAACTCTTGATAGGCGTTCTTGTTCTTGGTGCCGGTAAGCTCGTCACGGCGCGCAAGCTCGTTAGCGTGATTCAGTGCTTGCACCTGTGCCTTCTCCCTGCGCACCTCCTC
>CAMOXW010000153.1 GCA_946629405.1 uncultured Ruminococcus sp. | reverse complement strand
TCGTGACCGCAGCAGCATTCACCGTGCTCATGGTGATGCTCGTGATGATGTTCATGTGCGCGGACTATCTCAACATCCGGCTCTATTTTACGGGCAGTCTGGTTTATGAGTTCAAGCGTCTCATCGGAGAGCTCGCCGTGGATCCTGAGTTTTTTCATAGGGAAGTTGAGGACGGCCGACTCGATACCCTCGAGCTTGTTTATGGCAGCCTCTATTTTAGCTCCGCAGTTGGCGCAGCAGAGGTTATTTATAATAAGTTCATGCTCCATAGGATCATTCCTTTCAAATATGAATACTTGTTCACATGTTTATTCTATCATATTTTATATCGTTTGTCAATACTTTGTCAGCAAATTCTCGGGAAATTTTTCTGGAGCCAAAAATCCGCCGCAAGGCATTGGCTTTGCGGCGGAATAACATAGCTGATAGTTTTGGAGTTTGCGCAGGCTCGGATATTCAGACCTTTCGTGGATTTAAAGCTGGCTGCTGAGCCCGAGCTTGAACATCTGTATCACAAGGGCGTCCTTGTTGGTGATGCCGGGGATACCGTCAACGTCTGCATTCAGCTCACCGGTCTCAGAGAGCTTGTACTTGTCAGGGTTGGAAACACACTGCATGATATAGACCGCGTCAGCCATATTGAGCTGACCGTCGCAGTTAGCATCGCCCCGGAGCGGCTCCGTGCCGGTGGAGGGCTGAGCCTGAGCCTTGTAGACGTTCTCGTACATAGTTTCCGCCCAGAGCTTCCGCATGGCCTCATAGCCTTCGGAATCAGGGTGAACGCCGTCGCTGAGATTGTCTGGGTGCTCGCTGAAATACGCATAGAAATCCGGACCGTGGACGAGCTTGTCGCCGTATTCCTCCCAGAGTCGGTCGACCACAGCATTCATATCTTCCAGATGCGAGAGAACGTCTGTGTTTGTGGAGTAGGGTATCTTCGGCAGAACAGGCACCTTTCCGAGCGTAAGCACTGCGTCTATCATGTACTTTGTATTCTCGTAGTAGACCTCCGGGGGAAACTGTCCGCCCCATGAATCATTCGTTCCGTAGGCGATGCTGACGAAGTGCGCGGGGCTGTCGGCGAGCCAGCGGTCGATGTTTTCCCTGCCGTCCTTAGCAGTTATGCCGCCGATACCTCCGTTCTCCTGAATTGGGAAGTAGCGGCTGTCAAGCTGGTTGATGAAGGTCGCAAAGCCGGTGCCGTAGCAGTTGTTCATACCTCCGGCGGTGATAGAATCTCCGAGGAACAGCCAGCTGTCGGAAACTCCGTCCGAAACGCTGTGTACATCGAAGTTTACAGAAGCCTGCTTGCCCGGCTCTCCGTCTGCGGCAGAAATATTCAGGCGTATCCAGTTGCAGCCATCCATATCAATGAGGTGCTGACGCGAGCTGAGGGTATTGCCTTTCACAGTGACAGCGATCTCCCAGCCGTCTGAGGGATACTCGCCGCCGGGAGCTGAGTTTACCTCAACGGTATAGTCAGAGGGCTCCATATTCCTCGAAATATAGGAGCCAATGGCATCGTAGGAGCTTGCATTGTACCAGACAGCGATGACCTGCCGGCGCTGTTCCTCGGGGACTGATGAGAGGTCATAGGCGATGCAGTCGGGGGTCTGGAGGAAGCAGAACGAGAAATAGTGCTCGTCATTTGCATTTTTTGCAGCATCAGGATTCCCCTCGGAATACGCCGGGACATTGCGGCTTATGACCGGGTCAGGAGTGACCTCAGCGGAGGCATACAGAGAGCAGGCAGAGGACATAGCTGCGGCTGAAATGAGGGCAGCGGCAGCTTTGAACTTGAAATTTTTCATAACATCTCTCCCAAAAATAAATTGTACTATGATCAATGTCTGCTCAACAACTTTAAGTAGGCAAAGTGCAAGGAAATAATATTTATAGATCTTCCTCCACTTTGTTTTGCCATTAAGGGCAAAATGAGCTTGACATCGAATGTGACGCGCAAATTCCCTGCTTCATAAAGAATCTGCGCTCTCCGAACGAAGTTCGGGGCAATAACCGCCTGACGTCGATTATTGAGGTTACATTAATTATATCACAGTTTATCGTATTTTGGCAATAGCTTTATTAGATTTCAGAGCTTAGAAAATTGTCACGCTTATGAAAAAATTCACAAAATATCATAGACTTTTAAAGAATAATATGGTATAATTATCTTATACAGGATCGCTGTATGATTGGAGGCAATTATTATGAAAATGACTTTTATTGGTGCAACTCATGAGGTCACAGGAAGCTGTACCTATATCGAGGCTTGCGGGAAAAAATTCCTCGTCGATTTCGGAATGCAGCAGGGTGAGGATATATTCGAGAACGTTCAGGTGCCGGTAGCTCCGGGGCATATCGACTTCGTACTGCTTACACACGCTCACATTGATCACTCAGGTATGCTGCCTCTGCTCTACGCAGGAGGCTTCACCGGCGAGATACATTCTACCGTCGCTACTGCACACCTTTGCAGTGTTATGCTTCGTGACAGCGCACATATACAGGAATTTGAAGCTGAATGGCGCAACCGTAAG
>CAMOXW010000152.1 GCA_946629405.1 uncultured Ruminococcus sp. | reverse complement strand
TGTGATGCGCAAATTCCATATTTTATAAAGAATTTGCGCTCCCTGAACAAAGTTCAGGGCAATAACCGCCGTAAGGCGGTTATTGAGGACACATTAATTATCGTAATAACAAGAAGGAGCAACGTATGAAAAATCTTTTATTTATAGGCGACGTCGTGGGGAAGGCCGGCTGTGATTTCCTCCGGTCGAAGCTTAGCCTCATCAAGCGTCACTACGGCGTTGATATAACCGTCGTAAACGGCGAAAATTCGGCTCCCGGCAACGGTATCACCCGTGCCTCGGCTGAGAGCCTCCTCAATGCCGGTGCCGATATCATCACGACCGGCAACCATGCCTTCCGCCGCAGGGAATCCCTCGATATCTTCGACAGGGAGCTTATAATCCGTCCCGCGAATTACCCCGAGGGCGGAGCTCCGGGAAAGGGCGTCTGCCTGCTGGACTGCGGGGCATACTCGGTCGCTGTGGTCAACCTTATGGGAACAGCCTGCATGGACCCGCTTGACAATCCCTTCACCCTGATTGACGGTATACTGCGTGATATTGACACACCGAATATATTTGTTGACTTCCACGCTGAGGCGACATCTGAGAAAAAGGCGATGGGATTTTTCCTTGACGGCAGAGTGACCGGTATCTTCGGTACGCATACTCATGTACAGACCTCGGACGAATGTGTGCTCCCCGGCGGGACCGCCTATATCACAGATGCCGGGATGACAGGTCCGGAGCTTTCCTGCCTCGGAGTTGAGCCTGCGGAGGTGCTTGAAATGTTCCGTTTCCGTACTCCGGTGAAGTTCCGGGAGGCTTCCGGGAGCTGTTTTCTCGGGGGGGTTGTTGTCAGTTTTGATGAAAAATGCGGCAAATCTCACAAAATTGAGCGCATAATTATAAGATAATGTACAAACTTTCGCCGTACCTATTGCAATTTTTATTTTTATGGTGTATAATAACTTCAAGTAACCGGACGGCTATGACAGCACTAACGCTTACAAAAACATCCGAAACAGGAGGGTCAATCATGGAAATATTAAAAGTTTCATCACATTCATCACCCAATTCAGTAGCCGGAGCTATTGCCGGAGTTATCAGAGAACAGAAGGCAGTAGAGGTTCAGGCAGTCGGCGCAGGTGCCGCTAATCAGGCAATAAAGTCCATCGCTATCGCAAGAGGTTACCTTGCTCCTATCGGTGTTGATCTTATTTGTGTGCCTGCATTTGCAAATATCCAGATAGACGGCGAGGAAAGAACTGCTATCAAGCTCATCTGCGAGCAGAGATAAGTGTTTTTGACTACACGCGGGGACAGTGATATGTCCCCGCTTTTTGTATATAAAGAAAAGGCATTGCCGATGACCGGCAATGCCTTTGTTTGTACAGCTTATTCAGCAAGACCTGAGATAGTGAAGTTTACCTCAACGTCGTGCCATGAAGCAAAATCGGAAGTATTTACGATGCAGGGTGAGTAAGCAGCAGCAGCTTCTGTAGGAGTACCGTCAACCACAAGTGCGCCCTCTGTTGAAGCAGCATCATCGGGGAGGTTCTTTACCCACTGGTTGTAGATATTGCTGCGGAGCTCCTTGCCGTCATCGGAGGAAGTGTAGTTCTTTGCGATAAGCGGGATATCCTTGCCGTCAACCTTGATAGAGTCGATAGTGATGATAGCATCCGGGAACTTGGTCTTGCCGTCCTTGATAATGACTGCGGAGAACATAAGACCTGCCGGAACAGCGCTGCCGTCGGTAACGTCGCCTGTTGTATCAAAGCGGAAGCCGTTGGTATCGGTCGTAACGCCGACTGTATAGCTGCCGTTGCCGGTGATCGGAACGTTCTTTGCGCCGTATGTAAGCATAGTGTGGTCAGCGTCGTCGTTGACACCAAAATACTGTATCCAACCCTGACCCTCGTTTATGGCAAGGTAAGCCTCGCCGGACTGTGCGGCGATAGACTCCTCGATATCCTCAGCTGCGGGGTCTGCAACAGCCTGCGGAGGAGCTGTAGTTTCAGCAGCCTCGGTAGTATCTGCCTCAGAAGCAGCCTCGGTAGTATCTGCCTCGGAAGCAGCGTCTGTAGTATCAGCCTCATTGTCAGCAACAGATGCAGCAGTTGTAGCAGTGTTTGAGCTGCTGTCGTCGTCAGAGCTGCCGCATGAAGCGAGAGTACCGCACATCATAGCGGACATAACGAGAGCGGCGATAATTTTTTTTGTGTTCATGATAATTACCTCATTTCTGTAAGATCGGACTTGTTTTTTAGCCGCGGTGAGTTGATAGAGGGTCTCTCCGCGTCTGTCTCAACTATATAATACACAATTTTTCGGACAGTTTCAAGATACCAAATCCACAAACTTTAGTGAATGGCGGAACGAGTTTTTTATATTTTTGCTAAAAATTAGGACTATATTGCCGTTTTGTTATAACTCGTGACAGTATTGTTATAGTTTTAGGCATTTTTGTAATGATATAAGACCTGATAAAAAAGAGGCTTCCGTTTTGTGCAGGAAGCCGCTGATATTTGCGTGGGAAGGATCATTCGTCGCCCATATTGGCAAAGCGGATGAACGAGTCTATACACGCCTTGACAAGTGGGTTGTTCTCCTGACTTCTGCGGTATATCACGATATCACGGTTGAGATTGCGGGCGTAAGAGCATTTCTTAATGACAAGTCCCACACGGTCGGTCAGCCATCTGGGCATAGGGGATACCCACATATAGGCGTTGTTGACGTTCCATATTACAGTGAGTTGGTTGCCGCGGTCGTGGATGTAGACCCTTTTTCCGCTGGTATTGGAGTCGAAGCTCTGGTTTATGGAGGCGCGGCGGACGATATCAGGCTCATTGTCGCCGTAGAGGATCTCTGGGTAGTCCTTCAGCAGTTCAAAAGGCACATCGTCATACTGGGCGAGCGGGTGGTCCTTTCGCATAAGCAGCCCGAGGGTATATTCCTTGACTGGTTTGGTCACCATATCCTTGGTCTGGATGCGTTCGAGGAGCATATCGCCGTAGCTGACGGGGATGCGGACGACACCGATATCGCATTTTCCGTTGCTGATATCCTCGAGTATCCTGGGCATACTTGTCTCTAAGATATGCATGGTGATCTTTCCGTCCGGGGTGGGATAATTGTTAACGACGTCGGAGAGAGCGGCGGCGGCATATGAGGTTCTTGCCGCCTCGATCTTGAGCTCCATGGTATGGTCTGATTTTTCCTTGAAGTCCTTTTCGAGGGCATTTACATCCTCAACGATACCTCTTGCGCGGGCGAGGAATTCCTCGCCGTCGTTAGTGAGCATCATTCCGCTCGGAGTGCGGTTGAAGATCTGTATACCGAGCTGTTCTTCAAGCTCCTTGAGAGCGATGCTGATATTTGGCTGAGCCTGAAAGAGTTTTTTGGCTGCCCTGGTGATGCTGCCTTCCTGGGCGATAGCGATGACGTATTCAAGCTGCTGCAGTTTCATAGTTTTTTCACCTCTTTAAAAATTCCATCCTATAAAAGCGGCATAAGCCGCATCAGGGCAAAAAAAGCGAAGTGCCCGCTGCGAATCAGGAGCAGTTCCTTTTCAGGGGAAAAAGCATATGCTTTTATGTTGTTTTCTTTCCACCGGCAGTTGACACAGCGGCAGAAAAAATGCTATAATATAACTTGTGATGCTACTTTGCGTCGCTGCGGTACTTAGCCCTTGTCCGCGAGATGCTCTCCTCGCTGCGCTTTATGAGGTTGAGAAGGGACGAGGAATATTGGGCATAGTCTTTCTGGAGGGTCGCAGTAGTAACATAGAGGGTATCAAAATTATCGACGCAGTCATTTCCGTCAAGGGCGATACCGCTCGAAGCGGCTTTGATATTGGCCTCGCTCATAGAGACTATGGCGTTTGCGCTGTCATTGGCGATGACCTTAGGTATGCGGAAAAGCTTCTGGTCGTTGTGGGGATTTGCGTTGTAGACGATCCTGAACAGCTTGTATACCGACAGCATAAGGTAAGACGAGACCTCCTTGATGAGGGTGATGCTGTTGGCTTTCTGCGAGAGGCTGAACAGGAGGCTTATTGAGTTGTTGATAATTCTCCGGTTGAAGTTTATGATCTCAGGCGAAGGCATTTTGAGGTTATTGTTGCCGTCGTCGTCGGGGATATCTTCGATAGAGATAGTTTTTCCTTCCGGTTCAGGAGTTCTTCCGAGGAGGTAGTCGCAGGACACGTTATAGTAGTCTGCTATTTTAACGAGGAAATTGAGGCCGCACTCACGGATGCCTTTTTCGTAGTGAGAGAGGAGGGCCTGTGATATACCGAGGTCAGTGGCAGCCTGTTTCTGGCTGATATGGCGCTCTTTTCTCTGGAGAGTGATGATTCTTGCAAAATCGGAATTCATAGATAAGATCCTCCTGTGACCGGTATCAAGCCGGAATGATAAGATCTGCCGCAGCTTACGGACAGAACAGTATTACAATATTATTATAATACAAAATGTATAATTTGTAAATATGGCTATTCGTCAAAGAATTTGTCGTTTTTTGATGCTTTTTTGTGAAATTTACTAAATACAGCCTTTGAAATCCCAGTTTTTAAGGAGTGATAAAATGATAGGCTATCGTATCAGCGTTATCCGCCACGGGCTTACAGAAGCGAACGATAAGGGGCTTTACATAGGCAAGACCGACCTCCCGCTCTCTCCGAAGGGGGCTGCCGACCTTGCCGCAAAAATGGATGAGTTTGACTACCCCTCCGTACACAGGGTGTATTCCTCACCTCTCAGAAGGTGTACCGAGACCGCTGAGATACTCTTTCCTTATACCGATATGTGCGTCGTAGATGACCTCAGGGAGCTTGATTTCGGCGAATTCGAGAACAAGAGCATCGACGTTCTCGCCCGCCGCAGCGACTACCAGGAGTGGCTCAGGGGCGATAAGAGCAGCCGCCCCCCGAAAGGCGAGAGCCTTGAGGAGCTCACCGCCCGCACCTACAAGGCGCTGCACAATATCATAATCGACATGATGAACGAGGGGCTCACTCACTGCGCCATTATAACCCACGGCGGCGTTATCTCGAATATGATGAGCTGCTTCGGGATACCGAAGTATCCACCTGCGCAGATAACTGCTGAGGCAGGCGGCGGCTTCGACATCCTCGTCACCGCCCAGATGTGGCTGAATTCCCAGGCATTCGAGATCGTCGGCTATTGTCCCTACGACAAGATAGACGCCCCCGACGATGATTACTACAGCGTGGAATAATCTGTGAAAAAACGCGCATAATACCACCGGGAGGCGGGGAAATGCGCGTCAGAGAGCTTATCAGATATTCAGAGGGACTGCTCAGGGGCAGGCGCTTGCGGACGACTCTTGTCTGCCTTATGCCGGCCGCGGCGGAGATATTTTTCCGCACAGCAGAGGCGTGTGTCTATGTCATGCTGCTGTATTTCGGTGGAGCAGCACCTATAGCACTTTTCAGCGGGGATAACATCCTCCAGCCGCTGATTACTGCGGGCTTTGCTGCTGTCAGGTGGACGGCTGCCGCTCCGCTGAGCTATGCGGCGGCGTACAGACTTTGCGGGATATGCAGCGGGCGTCCTGACGCAGCACTGTCGGACGTACTTGCCGACGGCAGGAGCATTCGCCGGAGCATTGCTGCACTGATATGGACGAAGCTCGCGGGACTTCTTGCAGTTGCACCCGCGGTATTCTTCGGAATAACGGCTTATTCCCTGTTCACGGAGGGCGGCGGGACATTCCGGAGCTTCATGATCCTTCACGCAGCCGCGCTGACCGTGATATCTGTCGGGATATGGCTTTCGGTGAAGCTCAGCATGGTCGCAGTACCGTATCTTCTGGCTGAATATCCGCAGAAAAGTGCGTTCAGGACAGTCCTTCTTTCGCTGCGTCTGATGAGCGGAAGGCGGGTTATATTCATAAGGCTGATATTTGCGTATCTTCCGGCGATGCTGACGGTAATTGCCGCACCGTTCGCACTTGCGGGGCTGAAGACGGCTTTTGCCCAGAGCATTGACATTTTCATCAGGGAGGAGGAGTACCGTGCGGGAGATAAGAATAATTGTGGACACAGAAAAGCCTGCCGCTCTGCAAAGCTTCCTCCTCGGAAGAAAAGGCGTTTCAAGGCGGCTGCTGACGAGGCTCAAACGCTGTGAGAACGGCATGACCCGGCGCGGTGAGCTTATACGGAGCGTGGACACGGTCTTCCCCGGCGATGAGATAGTCCTCCGGCTGCCGGACGGGGAGGCGCTCCCTCCGGCTGAGGACATGGAAATCCCGATAGCCTACGAAAGCGAACGGCTCGTTATCTTCAACAAGCCCGCGGGAGGGCCTGTTCATCCCTCGATAAAGCATCAGGGTGACACACTCGGAAACTTTTTTGCCCATATCTGTCCGGGGCTGACCTTCCGGCCGGTCAACCGCCTTGACAAGGACACCTCGGGGCTTTGTATAGCTGCAAAGGACGCACACGCGGCAAGTCTTCTTCAAGGGCAATGCCGGAAGATATACTATGCTGCCGCTGAGGGCATCATCCCTGAGGAGGGACGCATCGACGCACCGATAGCCCGGGAGCGTGAGTCGATAATCCTTCGGTGCATCAGGGAGGACGGTCAGCCTTCAGTGACGCTTTACAGGCGGCTTAAAACCGGAGGCGGACATTCGCTTGCGGAGGTGATCCCGCTGACCGGCCGCACTCACCAGATAAGGCTTCATTTCGCGCATATAGGGCATCCTCTTGCGGGGGATGATATGTATGGCGGAAGTCTTTTACATATCCGGCGGCAGGCACTCCATTGCGGCTCGATGACGTTCACTGAGCCGGATACCGGGGAGGAGGTCACTGTCACGGCGGAGCTGCCGGAAGATATCATTTGTTTGTTCAATGAATGAAAAGGCAGGCATTGACTTTTTGTATTGTTTTTGCTGAAAAGCCGCGGCTTTATTTGTGCAGGCATACAAAAAAATCACCCGAAATGAATTTTCAGCATTTTCAGCATTGTTTTCCCTTAAATTATTGATATAATTAATGTGTCCTAAATAGCCGCGTCAGGCGACTGTTGCCCCGGACTTAGTTCGGGGAGAGCAAATTCTTTATGAATCAGGGAATTTGCGCGTCACATCCATTGATGTCAAGCTCATTTTGCCAAATAAAAGAAGCTATACAAAGCCGATTTTAAGCTGTTGAGCAGACATTGATTATAATGTGCAGAAAATTCCGGAGAAAGGAGCTGCATTTCCGGTTTTGAATGAAAATATTTTCACCCGCGCAGGCAGAAGCTTCACCGATCTGCTGACCCGCGCCGGGCTTTCCACTGTTAAATTCCTTGCAGCTCTGCTGCTTGGCATAATAAATATCATAAAGCTCGTTTTCAGTGAAATATGGGAGCTTATCAAGGGGATCGGCAGAGCTGTCAGGTGGCTTTTCAGGGAGTTCACTGAGTCGCTTCGCCTGCGGCACAGAAAGAGCCTCGAGCTCCAGAAGGAGGTCCGCAAAGCCCGCAAAACGGACAAACGGTCCTACGCAGAAGCGCTCACCCGATTCATTGGTTCGTACCTTTTCGGCGAGGGAGGCATTTTCTATACTGCCTTCAACTACATCATGCCGATCGTTTCTGCCGCCTTCCTCATCGGTGTTATCCGCTGCGGCTCGGGACTTGAATATGGCATAAGTGTTGAGGTCAACGGCAAGGAGGTCGGCGTTATCGCGGAAGAAGCCCAGTTTGACAAGGCTGAGCGAGAGGTCCGCCAGAGGCTTTCTGCTACAGAAAACGGTGCAGGTCTCGACTTCAACTCAAAATTCACACTGAAAATAGTTTCAGATAACGACCAGATAATAAGCTCTGATCAGCTTGCTGATAAAATGCTCGAGGCATCCGATGAGGAGCTCACTGAGGCTTACGGAATATATATAAACGGTCAGTTCATAGGTGCGGTCAAGGACAATGCACCAATTCGCGACGCCCTCGACAACAGGCTGCTGAATTACCGTATAGATGGAAATATCAAAGATGTCGCCTACCGTGACAAGATAGAGTATTCCCAGGGAATCTACCTCGTGAGCAGCGTCCTCGACCAGCAGGAAACGATAGACAAGCTCACGTCCTCTGTTGAGAAAAGAGGCGTATATATCGCACAGGGCGGAGATACGGCTGTTTCGATATGCCGTAAATACGATATGAAGTATGAGGACTTCCGCCGCATAAATCCGCACTATGATGACACTATCCATCCCGGTCAGATGATAAACGTCATTGAGACCGAGAGCTATCTTCCGATACAGTATGTTCTGGAGGTAGAAGCACTCTCGCTGCTCAACTATGAAACGATAGAGTATGAGACCTCAGCGCTGAACGTCGGAGCAAGGCAGGTAATGGTCAAGGGCTCCGTCGGCGAGAAGCATACCACCTATGAGATAACCTATGTTGACGGTGTTGAGCGCTCGCGCAAGACGATAAAGACCGTTGTCACCCGCGAACCCGTTGTCGAGGAGATCGGCATCGGCACCTACTCAGCTCATCCTGACAGTCCGCAGACCCTTCTCACCGGATCGGGAGAGTTCGGATGGCCGGTAAACGGAGGATATATCAGTGACCCGTATATGAGCGACCGCAACCATAAGGGGCTTGATATCGCAGCTCCCGGCGGTACGGAGATATACGCTGCTGCGGACGGAAAGGGCATCGCGGCAGGCTGGAACAGCGGCGGCTACGGAAATGTCGTCCAGATCGCCCACGCGGACGGATACCAGACAGTCTACGGTCACATGAGCACGGTTCTCGTTTCAGCCGATCAGGAGGTACACCGGGGACAGCTCATAGGACTTGTCGGCACGACCGGAAATTCCACCGGCAACCACTGTCACTTCGAGGTCCGTCTGTACGGTGTCTGCAAGAATCCTGCAAATTACCTGAACACCTCGGATTTTGCCCTTGGCGGCGGAAATGATGAGGATGATGAATAGCTGACCATTCTGAGATCTTCTCCCTGTGCTCATTGCAGCATAGGGGGATTTTTTTGCCGGCTTAGATCAGTTATACAAAAAAACAATGTATAAATATTATATTTGATATTGACAATTTGTGATTTTTGTGGTAAATTTATATTAGTAACAGGGAAAACTGTACCCTCATGCAGTTTTTCCACCCCCCCTCACCTCTCTCCTAATACCGCACCAGACCGGAATAAGGCAGCCGGTTTTTTCAGCGTGCGGCAACGGAAATATATTTAAGGAGTTTGATAATTATGAAGAAAGTTCTTTCTGCTGCTTCGGCTGCTGCCGTAGCATTCACAATGTGCGTCACCAACATCGGAAGCTTTTCCGCAAACGAGATCGCACTCGCCGCTGACATGACCGCTGTCCAGATCGTTGAGGATATGGGGCAGGGCTGGAACCTCGGAAACAGCTTCGACTGCACGAACACATGGACCACTCCCCTCACTCCCGAGGCTATCGAGACCGCTTGGAAAAATCCTGTCACAACTGAGGCTATGATCAAGGAGATCAAGAAGAGCGGCTTCAATACCGTCCGCATCCCGATCACATGGTACCAGATGATGAGCTCGGACGGCACTCCGAATGCTGATTACCTCGCACGAATCAAGGAAGTCGTTGACTACGTTATCAATAACGGTATGTACGCTATCATCAATACCCACCACGATGAGACCAACTGGCTCAATAATGCCAACAGCGATACCGTTGCAAAGTTCAATAACCTCTGGAAGAATATCGCTGCATACTTCGCAGACTACGATCAGCACCTCGTTTTTGAGGCTATGAACGAGCAGGATATCAGCAATTCCCAGATGATGACGCTCAATCAGGCTTTCGTTGACACTGTCCGTGCAGCGGGCGGAAATAATGCGAGCCGTCTGCTTCTTGTCGAGGCTCAGTCCAACAATACCGACAAGCTTCTCGACAGCAGCTTCTCTGCACCTACAGACAGCGCAAAGATGATCGCTGTTTCCTGCCATTACTATGAGCCCACGACATTCTGCGTTGCTACTACAGAGTCCACATGGGGTCATCAGGAAACATGGGGCACAAACGCTGATATCGTAAAGCTTGAGAACCACTTCGATCAGCTTGAGAGTAAGTTCATCAAGAACGGCATCCCGGTCATTATCGGTGAGTACGGCGTTGACACCTCGACAAAGGGCGCAAAGGACAAGGATTCCATGAAGGCTTTCCTCAAGGAGGTCGCTACCTATGCCCTCAGCAAGGACGGTATGTGCCCTGTTCTCTGGGATATGTCCGTAGACGGCAACGGAACAGGCGATATGGCTTACTTCGACAGAACTACCCTTACATGGTACGACAGCGCTATCCAGCAGATATTCATTGACGCTGCAAATGGCGCAGGCGGCGACGTTTCCTCCAACAAGACCGACCGTATCTCCCTCAGCGCTGCCGATATCACAATGACAGACGAGGAGACCGGAAAGAACTACCTCTATGTTGACCTTGCTCCCTACAAACAGTACGGCGTTGTTCCGGAAACTGCTATAGTCAAGTTCAAGATGACTACCGAGAAGGATACCACCACTCAGGCAAGCGGCGATATCGCTATCAGCTTCAATGTCCTTACAGACGATGACGAGCGCAAGTATTCCAATATCGACACTGCTATCGGTATAAATGATACCGTAGCCACTATCGACCTTGCTCCCGATGAGTACAACACCGAATGGGACGCAGACGGCAACGTTACAGGTACCTCGACCGGTTCTATCGACATGGATTACCTCAAGATAGAGAACTGGTGGACATGGGCTAACAACGATACCGCAACAGTTACCTTCGAGTCTGTTGATGTTATCTTCAGCGGCTATATCGCAGGTGAAGGCGTTGAGCCTGTTGAGACATCCACAACCACAACAACTACTACAACAACCACTACTACCACAACCGACACTGAGACCTCCACTACTTCAACAGTAACTACCGATGATACCACCGGCGGCGAAGTAACTCTCCTCGGCGACGCTAACGGCGACGGAAATGTAAATATGGCTGACGCAGTCATCATCATGCAGTGCGTTTCAAATCCCGACACCTACGGCATTGGCAAGGAGAAGGGCATAAAGCCCGAGAATGAGGCAAATGCAGACGTTGACGGCGTTCCCGGACTTACAAATAAGGACGCTCTCAGGATACAGCAGTACAAGCTCAACCTTATCGAGTCGCTCTGATCCAATAACATGACCTGTCATTCTCCGCTCTCACTGAGGGCGGAGATTTTCATTTTGCGTAACCTCCGCTGCATTATTCCGTACTATATATATGAGGACCTCAGAAGGGAGGAAACAACTGTGGACGATCCGGATATAATCGACCTTTACTGGGAACGTTCAGAAAACGCTATCTCCGAAACAGACGCGAAGTACAAGGGTCTGTGTATGCACGTTGCAAACAATATCCTTCACGACGCCTCAGACGCAGAGGAGTGCCTCAACGACACCTACCTCGCTGTCTGGAACGCTATCCCCTCAAAGCGCCCGAAGTACCTTCCTGCCTTTATTTGCAGGATAATGCGGAATATAGCCCTTAAACGCTGCGAACGCGACAATGCCCGCAAGCGCCGTCCGGAGGTCATGCTCTCGCTTGACGAGCTTGACGAATGTGTCCCCTCATCAGAGGATGTCGAGGAAGCCTGCGATGCTGCCGAACTTGGCAGGATAATAAGCAGCTTTCTCAGGCAGCAGCCAAAGCGTAACCGCATGATATTTCTCAGGAGGTACTGGTATTTCGATTCGCAGGCAGAGCTTGCGGAAAGCTTCGGGATGAGTGAAAATGCCGTGAAGCAGCTGCTGTTCCGTATGCGCGGACAGCTCAGGGACTACTTAGAGAAAGAGGGTCTGTAGAATGAAAAAAGATGATATTATAAAAGGGCTCGACGCCGTTGACGATGACCTCATCGCCGAGGCTGCCGGAAAGACCTCGCATATCAGATACAGGACGAGGATAAGGCTCATAAGGATACTTATAGGTACTGCCGCTGCTGCCGCTATGGTGGCAACAGGCGTATTGCTGCACACTAAGGGCAGCAAGCCTCCGGAGGATAAAACGGAGCAGTATGCTGCCGTGATTACGGACGAGTCCGGAAAGCCGGAGGAAGTCACCGTGACTTCGGCAGTCACGAGCATCCCCTATGACGGGACGGAATTATATGCACCGCTGGAGAATTACTCCAACGATAACTTCAAGGACGTTGTGAATGTCAAGTTCAGAACCGGGGAATATCCCGACAAATGGGTGAACTGTACCCCGGAGCAGGCTGACTATATACTTGATTCCATAGCAAGCTTCCAGAGCACGCCGGCTTCCGGAATTTACGACCCCGCGGAGGCTGCGCCGTTTGTACGCATGGAATACAGCGACGGAAGCTATAAGGACTACTGCATCTGCGGCGGCGACGAAAATTATCCCGGAATAATCATTATTTACAGCGATGAAGGCGAAACCTCCTACGAGGAGAGCTCCGGCGTTTCGGCTGAGCTTTGCAGCTATTTGCAGGAGGAATTTGCAAAG
>CAMOXW010000151.1 GCA_946629405.1 uncultured Ruminococcus sp. | reverse complement strand
TCCTTGTGTATATAAATGACCTCAAGCTTGAATTCGTCGATGACCTTCTGCAGCGACACTTTGAAATTTTCAGCCATATTTTTCTCCATTCCCCGAAAAATCGGTATTTTATCCTATTACATATGAGGTGAAGCCGTAGTCCTTTATCACCTCCTTAGCCTTCAGGAGCTCGTCTGTGCCGACTGATGTTCCTGATAGTCTTATTGCAGCGTTGGGATAGTCTTCGAGCTTATCCTTGATGAGCTCGAGCATTTTTGCAGTCTTGTCAGCAGCAGTACCGTTGAAATCATAGACGGTTGTATCAGTATAAACTCCGTAGCTTATCTCGTCAATGTCGATGTTGACTATCACCGACCTGACATTAAGGTAAAGCGGCTCAGCTATGATATCTGTATTGCCCTTCAGTATCGACGGCGCAGATATCTCTATCGCCATTGATGCACCGTTTGAGACTGCCCTGTCATAGAAAAGATTCGCAGCCGATGTGAGCGCCTGAAAGCGCTTCTTCGAGGCAAGCTCATCTGAGAGCAGCTCAAGGTCGCTCCGCCGGAAGTCAGGGAACGTCATGTCAGTACAGATTATCCTGTCAAAGCCAGCCTCCGAGACCTCGCTTACGATGTCGCCTATGTAGTTAACAGCAACTGAGGAATAAGGCGTCATCCACGGCTTTCCGCCTGCGGAGGGATCGTTGTCGATCCACTGCTCACCTGAAGCCACTGTTACATAGCTGGTCGTCGGATCAATTGACGGGATCCTGCTGTCCTTGAAGGCGCTTATCAGCGCCGCAGGCTTATAGCCAGCCTTTTCTATTATCTCCACCACGTCTGAGAGCGCTATGGTATTCTGAACTGCGCCCGAATTTACCGCATACATCACGGACGACTGGTAGTAGATATTTCCACCGCTTATTTTCAGCGGTATCTCAATGTATTCAAACTTCTGACCGGAAGGGATGCGGTCTATCGCAGCTTTTACAGTATCCTTGCTGATAAGGTCGCCTACCCGGAAAGCGACTGCCTTGTACTCGGCTGGCTCGCGGGCAGTATTCTCAGCAGCGGCCGGTACAGACGGCTCCGTGACCTGAGGTCTCAGGCTTTCCTCCGAGGCTGCAGTGACGACAGACTCGTCACCCTTTTTCTTGCTATAGTTCACTATAGGCTCGGCAACGCTGTAGCCAATGAAGCCTACGCCGCCGATCAGAAGAACAGTAAGCGCAACGGAAAGGGCCTTTGCCATAGGAGTTTTTCCGTAGTAGTTCTTCTCTTTTGTCTTATAGATCTTCCTTCCCTGTGTTCTTCTTCCCATTTTTTTCTCCCATTTCGCAGCAGGTCATTTAAGCGACCAGACTGCCATAGATATTATGCCAATGTATATCAGCATCGCCGGTCCCCCCCTGAAAGATGCCGGTACCTTTGAGGAATTGAGCCTCCTGTAGCCTGCCGTGAGTATCAGCGCGGCTGTCACGAACCCAAGTCCCGCCTCCAGTCCGAAGCGGACGTATGAGCCGATATCCTGCAGGGAGCTGTCGTCCTCCGCCTTTCCGCTGATCGTGAAAAGCGTTCCCATAACAGCACAGTTGAACGCGGAAAGATGTATATACTTCCTGAGCTTGTCAAAATAACTGCGCCTTGCAAGATACAGCACAGTCAGCAGAAGCGCATAGAACACGCTCACTGCCGCTGTATACAGAAGCAGCCTGAACTCAGCCGCTCCCGACGGAAGTGTACTGTCTATAACGTAAGCGCAGGCTGTTCCGAAGGTCGTGAACAGAGTTATGCAGAACGCAGTACCGACGAGGTTCCTGCGGCTCTGCGCGGCTATGAACAGCGAGCTTGTGCCAAGCGCCTGACTGAGTATCAGATTTGCGGCAAGGAACGCTATTATATCATTTACCAGATACATTCATTTCACCTTTCTCAGAGGAACTGCCGCGTCCCGAAAGCGAGCGCAGCTTCCTGTACAGTCCGCACATAAGTCCCAGCATGATGAAGCCTCCGAAGGGCTCTCCAAGACCGCTGATGAGTACGTCCACATCAGCGATGCGGCTGTTTATCGTGCCGTATGCAAGCAGCTCCCTGATGACTGCGGTGATGAGCATTACTGCATCAAATCCGATTATATAGAACACCAGCGAGGCTGTCATCCTTAGCCTCGGCATCCTGAAAAACTTCGCCTCCGTCTGGAATACTATCAGTGAATTGACTGCAAGGAGCGGGAAGTATATCCCTATCCTTCCGATCACGTCCGGGTAGAATTCTTCCGCTGTTTCTCTTACTGGAACATATATCGCCGACGAGATCAGCGCGTAGGTTATGACCTTTACCGTATAAGGCAGTCCCTTTGGCACGAAGGAAGCGATCAGCACTGAAAAGAACGTTATCAGTGAAAACGCCCAGATGAGCGCCTGTGCGTTTTTCAGCGTATCACCGCATATTATCACCGGCGATATCACCATAAGTCCTGACAGTACAGCGTTATCGCCTGCGATCCCGTCAAATACAGAGCCTTTTTTCTCATTCATCAGGCTGTGCCTCCTCTCCGGGAACTTCCTCCGCCTGCATATCCGGCTCAGCAGCCTTTTCCTCAGCCTTTGCAGCCTCATCCCTGAGCCTTTCTGCTTCAAGCTCGGAATCTATATGCCTTTCAAGTGTCCTGAGCGCAAGAGCTGCCGGTGTAAAGAGTACGGACGCCGCTATTATCGCGTTTTCCTTCGCATCCGTAAGGGTAAGTATATATGCGGTCACCGCTATGAGAAAGCCGTAAAAGAATGCAAAAAGCTGCCGCTTCGGAGCTATCCTCCGGTCTGCAACTATATATATCGAGGCAAACAGCACCATATTCATAGCGACTGAGTACCCGAGCGAATCCATGCGCGAATACCCCACCGGCGCAAGATACGCTGTAAGTCCCGTTCCAAGCACTGAGCCGAGGAAGGCGCCTGCAGAGATATCTCCCCTGAATATGAGCATCACCGCCGCAATAACGAGCAGCATTATGCTTGCTGCGCCTGCCGGTCCGCTGAAATTGCCCATGAGTATCTCAAGGTCTGTATAATTCAGGCTGCCGGAGATATTGAACGTGTGCGAGGCTGAATGAACGAGAGTTTCAGGCTCATCAAATACGCCGAGCCTTGTGTGCGGCTCCGGGAACATCAGGGTCTCTCTGCTCCACGAGGTCATTATGAATACATAGGCCGCCGCAGCCGGTGAGAAGATCAGGTTCTTCCTTCCGCCGAAAATGTTCTTTGCTATTACCGTGGCAAATATGCAGGCATATACCGCGAGCCGGTAGCTCACTGACGCCGGCAGCATGAGCGAGATCATGAGCGCATCAGAGGTACAGTTCAGGTCGTCCGCTGTGAATTTCTTCCCCATCAGCCTGAGGGATATCAGTTCAGCAGTGAAGGACACCGCCACGCACGTTCCTGCGGCTGCGGCTGCCCTTGCCCCATAGTAAAAAAAAGCCATGAGCTCGAGCGCGAGAAGTGTCACCATTATATCGAGCCAGATCAGGCGCTCTTTTTTCGCCTTTTTCAGCATGATCCGCCTTCCCTCAGGAGTGCTGCCGCCTGAGCCATATCACTGGCTTTGAACAGGTAGCTTCCCGATACAAGGACGTCAGCGCCGGCAGAAACGGCTGTACCGGCTGTTGAGGTATTTATGCCGCCGTCTACTTCAAGTCTTATGTCAAGTCCAAGCTGATCTATACGATCCCTGACGAGCCTTACCTTATCAGCAGTCTCGGGAATGAAGCTCTGTCCGCCGAATCCCGGCTCGACTGTCATGACAAGCACCATTCCGAGCTTTTCAAGATACGGGAACACAGCTTCTGCCGGAGTTGCCGGCTTTATCGCAAGTGCAGGTACTGCTCCGCTTTCTCTGATCGCATCTATCGTAGCTTCAATGCTGCTCTCGCTTTCTGAATGGAACGAGATGATGTCCGCGCCGGCTCTTGCGAACCTCTCAGCGTATCTCAGCGGGTCGGTTATCATGAGGTGTACGTCAAGCGTCATGCCGGTGACCTTCCTTACTCCCTCAAGTACGGGCAGACCATAGGTTATATTGTCAACGAAAACTCCGTCCATGACGTCGAAGTGCAGCATATCTATACCGCTCGCCTCGAGCCTTCTTATCTCACTTTCAAGGTTCAGCATATCCGCACTGAGCACGGAAGCTGATATATACTTCTTCAAATGATCACTTCTTCCGGTATTCAGCCAGCACTCCCGGCGGAAGATGTAGCCGACAGCGCTGCTGTATGAGCATGACATCATTGCCGTGACATCACACACTTTTATTATATAATATTTACGGCAAAACGTCAATATACTCCAATTGTTTTTTTTATTAATTTTATATAAAAGTATACTTTATTAATGTCTGCTCAACAACTAAAAATTGGCTTTATACAGCTTTTAAAAGCCAATTTTTAGTTGTCAAAGTGCAAGAAAAAATAAATTTTCCGACACTTTTTCTT
>CAMOXW010000150.1 GCA_946629405.1 uncultured Ruminococcus sp. | reverse complement strand
TTTCAAGGGTGGATACCATGCAGCGCGACCTCATTGCGAATGTCTCCCACGACCTTCGCACCCCCCTCACCATGCTCAAGGCGTATGCCGAAATGATACGCGATCTTTCAGGCGATAATCCGGTGAAACGCAACGAACACCTCGAGATCATCATTAACGAGACCGACCGCCTTTCCCTCATGGTCAACGACATCCTTGACCTCTCCAAGCTTGAGAGCGGCAGGCAGAAACTGAGTCCCTCTGAATTCGAGATAAGCAGCAAGCTCACCGAGATAATCGGCCGCTTCAAGGGCATCTCCGAGAAAATGGGCTACAATATCAACTTCACCCCCGATGAGCCGAGGACTGTCCGCTGCGACGTCGTGAAGATAGAGCAGGTCATCTATAACCTCATCAACAATGCGATTAATTATACCGGTGAGGACAAGCAGGTCTTCGTCCGCCAGATAAATTCCCCCGAGGGAGTCCTCATTGAAGTTGAGGACACCGGCGACGGCATCGAGGAGGATAAAATAAAGCTCATCTTCGACAAGTATTACCGCTCCGAAAACCATAAACGTGAGGTCGTCGGAACAGGTCTCGGACTGTCTATCGTCAAGGCTGTGCTCAAGCTCCATAACTACGACTACGGCGTGAGAAGCACTCTCGGCAAGGGCTCGACCTTCTGGTTCAGGATAGGGGCTCAGGATGTTGTGAAAAAATGATAGACGTCCCGCACCGTTCATAAATTGTTGATGATTAGTTTACATTTATTTTTTCCCTTTATCACACAATTTACACAAAACTCAGCTACAATATTATTGCTGAGGGAAATGTCCCGAGGCTGATTTTCATGGTAATTTAATGTTTACCCCAACATTAAATTATTAAATCCCCAATAATCCCTATATCATGGCAGATGAGCTTCCTTTTACGGAGGCTCGTTTGTTTTTTTGGAATTTTTTGTTGCATCAGTGCAATTACCTATTGACATTGTAAGCTTTTTGTAGTATAATACCTGAGTAACCTTATCAAGAGCGGCTGAGGAAACAGGTCCTGTGACGCCCGGCAACCTGACCTTTATGGACAAGGTGCTAAATCCTGCGGTTAATCCGGAAGATGAGGAGTATATGCAGAAACAGCGTACTTCCTTTGAAGTGCGCTTTTATTTTTCAGGAGGTTTTTTTATGAGCAGATGTTTTTTCACTTCGGAGTCGGTTACGGAAGGTCACCCCGATAAAATATGCGACCAGATCTCGGATGCTGTCCTCGATGCTATCCTCGAACAGGACAAGACCGGCAGAGTTGCCTGCGAGACCTGCGTTACCACGGGTATGATAATGGTAATGGGCGAGATCACTACCACCGCTGACGTCGATATCCCGAAGATCGCAAGACAGGTCGTTGCCGATATCGGTTATGACCGAGCTAAATACGGCTTCGATGCACATACCTGCGCTGTTCTTACTTCGATAGACGAGCAGTCGCCTGATATCGCTATGGGCGTTAATGAGGCTTTTGAGTACCGTGAGGAGAACAATGAGTCCGACGGCCTTTCAAATGGTGCCGGCGATAAGGGGATCATGTTCGGCTATGCCTGCAACGAAACTCCTGAGCTCATGCCTCTGCCGATATCACTTGCCCACAAGCTCGCCCTCAGACTCACTGAGGTCAGAAAGGACGGCACTCTCCGTTATCTCCGTCCCGACGGAAAGTCTCAGGTCACTGTTGAGTATATAGACGGAAAGCCTGCAAGAGTTGACGCTGTCGTTGTCTCATCACAGCATTCCGCTGACGTTTCTCTCGATCAGGTACGCAAGGATATCGAGGAATTCGTGGTTAAGGCTGTCACCCCCGCCGACCTCATGGACGAGAACACAAAGCTCTTTATCAACCCTACCGGACGCTTTGTTGTAGGCGGTCCTCAGGGCGACAGCGGTCTCACAGGACGCAAGATAATCGTTGATACATACGGCGGATATTCACGCCACGGCGGCGGTGCTTTCTCCGGCAAGGACCCGACAAAGGTAGACAGAAGCGCTGCTTATGCTGCAAGATATATCGCCAAGAACGTCGTTGCTGCCGGCCTTGCCGAAAAGTGCGAGGTGCAGCTCTCCTATGCTATCGGTGTGGCTAAGCCTGTTTCGATACTCGTTGATACCTTCGGTACAGGCAAGGTCGATGAGGAAAGGCTCTCAGAGGCCGTAAGCAAGGTGTTCGACCTCAGACCTGCTGCTATCATCGAGATGCTCTCACTCAGAAAGCCCCAGTACAGACAGCTTGCTGCTTACGGTCACATGGGCAGAGAGGACCTCGGTGTTGCCTGGGAAAAGACCGACCGCACTGAGGCTCTCAGGGCTGCACTTTCCTGATATGGGAGATGCTTTCACTGCCGCGGAGCTGAGCTTCACTGCCCCCGCTCTGACGGATATTTTCACCCGCTATGCCGGAAACAGTGTCATGGCTGGCATTGTCGGAATGGACGGCGTGATGCACATGAGCTTCCGCGGTGAGATAAATGCGGTGCCTCCACGGAACTGCGAGGAGTTCCTGAGCCTGCTGTTCTGCCTGCTCGAATGCGGCAGCTGCGACCCGCTTTCGGAGGCTTATATGGCTTACCGTACTGAAATTCTCCGCGATACCCTCGCAGAGCTCTCACAGGTGCTGAGCAGTATGGTGAACGTGAAGCTGACCATGACCTCTGCCGGAAGCCAGACTTCAACAGAGCTTACCTTAACAAGATCAGTCACAACCAACTGAGATCAGGGACGGAGCGATTCCGTCCCTTTTTTGCGTAAATGACGATACTGCGGGTATTGACAAATTATGAATAAATTGTTATAATATAATGTACAATAGTGTTCGTTCCCGCGCAAGGCGTGTATATTATGTAAAGCGAGGTTTTTATATGGCTGATCTTATAAAAAGGTTTATCGCCGCAGCCGCTGCTGCTGCCGCAGTTCTGCCAGCCTTCAACTCTGTTCCTCTGAGCCGCGGTGACGCTCAGGCTGCCGTTGATGAGTACCACGACGACTGGCTCCATGTAAACGAAAATGCCGAGGTCGTTGATATGTACGGAAACCCTGTATGGATGACAGGCGTCAACTGGTTCGGCTATAACGTCGGCTCCCAGATATTCGACGGCGCATGGTCCGCCAATGTCAACCACTGTCTCGACCTCATCGCAGACCACGGCTTCAATCTCCTGCGTGTTCCCATGTCCACACAGATACTTCTTCAGTGGAAAAACGGCGAGCCTGACCCTATCATCAAGCTCAATGAGTACGAGAACCCTGAGCTTACAAAGGAAGGCGTTGTCGGCGGCACTCCGATGTACTCCTTCGATATCTGGAACATCGTCGTTAAATGGTGCCGCGAAAAGGGTATCAAGATAATGATGGACGTCCACTGTGCGACTACCAATTCAGCAGGTCATAACTTCCCGCTATGGTATGACAACAACTACAGCGAGGCTGACTGGCTCGAGGCTCTTTCATGGTTCGCAGACTACTACAAGGACGACGATACTATTATCGCTATCGACCTCAAAAATGAGCCTCACGGCAAAAAAGACGATGGCAGCTTCGCTAAGTGGGACGGCTCATCCGATGCCAATAACTGGCGCTATGCCGCAGAAAAAGGCGCTAAAGCCTGCCTTGACCAGAATCCGAACCTTCTTATCATGGTCGAAGGCAATGAGGTATACCCAAAAATTGAAAAGGGTTACAACTGGGATTCTCCCTCGACTGACTATGCCCACTACGGCGACCCCGAATATCAGCCATACTACGGCGCATGGTGGGGAGGCAACCTCCGCGGCGTGAAGGACTACCCCGTTGACCTCGGAGAATACCAGAGCCAGCTCGTCTACTCACCACACGACTACGGCCCGCTCGTTTATGAACAGGCGTGGTTCCACCTTGAGGGCGAAAAGCCGAACTTTACAAGCTATGAATTTGACGAGGAATCCCTCCTTGATGAATACTGGCGCGATACATGGGCATATCTTGTTGAGGATAAAATCTCCCCGCTGCTCATGGGCGAATGGGGCGGCTTCATCGACGCCAAGAATGACCCCTCCGGTGCGAATACACTCTGGCTCACCACTCTGCGTGACTATATGATAAAGAAGCGTATCCACCATACATTCTGGTGCTTCAACGAGAACTCCTCCGATACAGGCGGACTTATGTACGATAATTTCCAGAAGTGGGACGACGAGAAGTACGCATTCGTAAAGCCTGCACTCTGGCAGACCACCGACGGTAAGTTCATCAGCCTCGACCATAATATCCCCATCGGCGTGAACGGCATAAGCCTCAGCGATTACTACTCAGGCTCACAGCCTTCGACTGAAGGCTCGACAACCACTTCAACAACTACTTCCACCACCACTCTTGTCAACCCGACAGGCTCGGATGACGAGATAAGAGGCGACGCAAACTGCGATAAACAGGTTAATATGGCAGATGCGGTCTTCGTGATGCAGTGTATCTCAAATCCTGATAAGTACAAGCTTTCCAGCCTCGGCGAGAAAAATGCGGACGTTGACGGCACCGACGGTATCACAAACAAGGACGCTCTTGCAATACAGATGTTCAAGCTCGGGCTTTCAAATGTTCTGTAAGACCTCAGTGACGTTATTATCCTGAATATATAGCAAACGACAAAATTTTTTGGCGTTTGCTATTTGC
>CAMOXW010000149.1 GCA_946629405.1 uncultured Ruminococcus sp. | reverse complement strand
CTCCTTGAAGAACCATGTCGGGGTCTGCTGATGCCAGATAAGAACGTGTCCGCGCACAGGTATATTGTTGTCCCGTGCGAAATTCAGGATAGAGCTGGCGCTGGCAAGGCTCACCTGCGAGTTTTCATCATCTCCCGCTTCGGCAAGAGCAAGACACGCCTCCTGGTCGAGGAGGGCATCAGGCTTCATCTCATTGCCGGGTGTTATAGAATTGAAGTGTTTCATAATCAGCTCCTTGGTGGACGCCGGAGCAAGCTCCTTGCTGGTGCAGGCTGTTCCGATTTTGAAAGAATCTGCATACACATCTTTCAGCGAAGGAATATCGCTCTGCGGATGATAAACAGGAGCCGTTTTCAGCGTAAAATCATCAATGTAGATATTATCCGAGCCGCCCTCAAAATAGACAAATACGTCCGTCCATTCCTCGGTATAGCTGATCTTCAGATCAGAAACCGACTGCCAGCCATTTCCGTTGAGATTTGCAAGATTTTCATAATGCTGCTCACCGGCGGCGTCGGTGTACTGAAAGCTGACTGTCACGCTGGTGTACCACTGTCCCATTGCGGAGCAGCTTACAAGATAGGCAACTCCCGGCTCACACTTGTCATCAAGGCGGAATGCAGGTCCGTTCCACGATTTGGAACGCTCGGAAGCACACAGGCAGTGCGTTCCGGATACGGCATTCTCCTCGCTGGCGGTCAATATAGTGGTGTCTCGGTCGCCTCGGTTTGTCCATGCGGAAACGTCACCGTCCTCGAAATCTGAGGAATAGATGACTGTCGTTGCGGCAGTCTCCTCTGCTGTTGCGTCTATTGTCGGCATCGCTCCGGAAATGCAGTTCAATGCCATAAGATACACAGTCATACGGATTAGTCTTTTCTTCATCATAAGATTACCCCTTCTGTATGGATTGTGATTTATATACTTATTCACTATTTTAGCATTGCACTGAAATCAATTCAATGCACTAATGGAGATTTTTTATTACATTTTGCGTACTTATCCGACTAAGCGAATCTTTTGTTATTCTGATATTCATGTTATATTCAATGCGCTTATATACGTCGATCAACTATCGGTAGTAAAACCCCTTACCGTATCTGCATTTAACATCGTTTCATATTTTCGTGAAGCAGTTTTGTGAAAATACAAAAAAGGAAGCGTACCAGCATTGCTGATACGCTTCCTTTCTCTGATTTGTCCCTTACAAATACTTTCGGATAAAAGGAATCTGTTTCGGCTGCTATCCGATGTTCAGCCGTTTATTACTTAGGTAACCGAGCTATTGTGCAGATGTTCGGATACTTTGTAATCAATTGCTATTTTACTGCGCTTACTTCCTATATCACGGCAGCTCATCGAGAGTTTCGTGCGGAGTGTCGGGAGACTGCAGCTCTTTCCTGGAGACGATAAACTTTCTCATTGCTACGATATCGAAGGCATCTGTCCTGCCGTCCTCGCAGAGGTCGCCCGCCTGCCAGTTTTTCAGTTCCGCATTTCTGTAGCCGAGCACGAACTTCTGCAAGGTGACAAGGTCCGCCGCAGAGAACTCTCCGTCACCGTTGACGTCGCCCTTGACGAGCTCGGGTAACTGCGGCTGAGAGCCTATCTTAGTGTATACGTTCTCGTACATCGTCTCCGCCCAGAGCTTCTTCATCGCCTCGTAGCCCTCGGAGTTCGGGTGAACGCCGTCTGCGCTGAGCCCCCAAGTGTTCTTCTTGAAGAAGTCATCAAAATCGGGACCGTGAACAAGCCTATCGCCGTATTCGTCATAGAGCTTGTCCACCATTGCGTTGTAATATCCGACGTTATTGCCGACGTCATTGTTCGTCGAGGACGGTATCTTCGGCAGTACAGGCACCTTGCCGGCTTCGAGGACAGCGTCTATCATATACTTGGTATTACTGTAGTAACTCTGCACGTTGTTTGGGTTGCCCCAGCAGTCATTCGTGCCGTAGGCTATGCTCACAAAGTGGACAGGACTGCCGCTGAGCCACTCGTCGATGTGCTCCTTGCCGTCCTTGCTGGTGATGCCACCGATGCCGCCGTTTTCCTGTGCAGGAAAGAATCGGCTGTCTATCTGGTTGACATAGCTTGCGTAGCTCGTACCGTAGGCGTTGACCATTCCGCCTGCCGTTATGGAATCGCCGAAGAATATCCAGCTGTCGAACACTCCCTGTGAGGCATCGTGGATATCAAGATTGAGCGTCACCTTGTCGCCGTAAGCCTTTGTGACGTTCATGCGTATCCAGTTGTATCCGTCCATGTCGATGTAATGCTGGCGAGAGCTCAGACCGTTGCCCTTAATGGTTACGGCTGTCTCCCAGCCCGAGGAGGGATCGTTGCCTCCCTGAGCCTTGTTGACCTCTATCGTGTGTTCTATAGGTTCGGCGTTCCTGCTCGCATAGGCGCCGAGGTTGTCGTAGCTGCTGAGGTTGTACCACGCTGCGAGCACCTTTTTGCGCTGAGCCTGCGGTACTCCCGACAGGTCATACGCAAGGTAATCGCCCGAAGATGAGCTCCACGATGTGAAGTAGTGCTCGTCATTGCCCGAGGAGGCGCTGTCAGACTTGCCCGAGTATGCTGGAACCCCTCTGCTTATCACAGGATTAGCTCCCTCGAAGTATGTATCGGCTGCATAAGCCATGATAAATGAGCTGCCTGAACTGTAAATATCGGAACTGACTGTAGCAATGCTGCTACAAGTTATCGCTGCCGCGAGAATTGATGAAACCAGTTTTTTCATATATCCCGACCTCTTGTATAAAATTGTTCTGTTATGATTATACCCCACCGTGACATGAATTAAAATGACATTTCGTGTATTATTTCTGACATTTTGAATTCTGATATCACATTTTCGCGCTGAACTGTGCTGCCGTCCAGCCACTCTTCTCCTTGAACTGCCGCAGGAAGTGGTTCTCGTTGTTATAGCCGCACTGTTCCGCTATCATCGACAGCCGCATACAGCGCAGCTGTGAGCTGCTGACCAATACATACACTAAGATAGAGGAGATAGCCGAAGCATGTGGATATAGCAGTGTGTCTCATTTTGTAAAGCTGTTCCGTGAAAAACAGGCGTTATGCCTGCCGTATTCAGAAAGAACAACGGCAAGCAGGAATGAGCGAAGTTCCCCCATACTCTGGGAGTTTTTGTATATACGTAGTAATAAACGAACCGCAAGGAGGGTGAAGTTATGAAATCGCACATGATAATCGCCATAAATGCCTCATAATAATACTGACCATAGGGATCATAATTCTGCTGAATTTTTACTCCCAGTGAAACTTCCTTGATTTGCTGAATAGTCGAATTCAAGCTGATACTTAGCACCCTTTTCGAGAGTGAGGTTTGCATAGATGCCCTGAATATACCAGATGTCAGCACCGCCGTTTTCATCTGCTGCCTTGATTCCGTTATCCAGTTTTGTCACCTTAGGATGATGTAAAAAAGGCAGCAGGTCATAACGAAGATCGTTATGCAAAAAGTCATAATTCCGATTGAAAACGTCATTGAATAAAGATGTCAGATACGATATAATGAATATAAAAAGGGAAAAGTGTGTCTGCACTGCACACCGTTTTCTGTAATAAATCGAGGACAGTCAGATGTCCTGTGGCTGTATCCTTTTCTCAGGGATACAGCCGTTTGGATTATATGCTATTATTAACTAATGGATAATTAAGTAACAAATATGCAGGTGATAATAATGAATAACAAAATCATATCCGCATTAATGGCAACAGTCTTTTTAT
>CAMOXW010000148.1 GCA_946629405.1 uncultured Ruminococcus sp. | reverse complement strand
GGCTATAACAGCGATGTAAAGGCGCTCCTCCGGAACAACAGGAGCTTCGACAAAAAAAAAGTATGCATACATATCATCACCTCTGCACCGCAGGACAGCAGTGAGGTGTACAGGCTCAACAAGCTCGGCTATATGCTTCACCTCATCGACGTCCTCAAAACACCTGCAGATGAACTGCCTTCACTAATGGAAAAGACCTGCGCTGATCTGGCTGAGAATATACTTCTTTTTGAAGAATCATCTATACGCAATTTCTCACTACTCCAGCTCTTCTGCCTTACAGAGTCTGACAGCGGGAAAAAAATACGCCTGAAAACCGGAGCAAAGGTCTCCTGCCGCTGCGAGGAGGAAGGCATTGGACGGCTTATCGCCGGCTATTACGACAGCGCTGCCGGTAAGGATATGCTCTTTGACCTCGAGCTAATCAGCCTGCCGGAAATGCAGATAAGGAAGATGTACAGCGATATTCCGCTCCACTCCTTCTGGAACGGCAGCAATACTCCCCTGCGCGGAAGATATGTCCACCTCCTTGTTGCCGGTCTCGGTCAGCTCGGTCAGCAGGCTGTATTGCAGGCAATGAATCTCGGTGTCCTCCATGAACAGAACAGCATCGTCATAGACGTTTTCGACAAGAATATCTCCGCCGCAAAGCAGCACTTCACCAATCAGTTCAGTGACGGCTCATTCGATATAACTGACAGCAGCATGACGCTCCGAAGTGATACTGCCAACGGTAAACTGACTGTCAATTTCTACGGCAAAAACGCCGAACACCGCGATTTCTACGACCTTATCCGAAACCGTGATTCAGAGCTGCCATACACATATGCAGTCATTACACCGAACGATATCGACCTTGCCGTAAATACTGCAATTCAGCTCAGTACCATTTTCGGCGAAAAACGCAGCGGTGTCCCGGTCATAATGAGGATGGACTCCGACCGCAGGCTCGCGGATTATATTTCCTCCGGGAACGGCGATTTTTCCGGCATAAGCCTTATCGATGACCGCAGCTTTGTTATCACCCTCGACATGATAATCAGCAGGATTATCGACCGCCGCGCAAAGGAATACAACCACTTCTACAACAATATCGCCATAATTTCCGGCAGCGACAGCTCAGAGCCGGATAATTCCTCGGCAGACCCCGAGCGCGAATGGAACAGTATACGCCTTTTCCGACGCTCATCCAGCAAAGCTGCTGCCTGCCATGACGAGGTGAAGGATATGATAATCCCGGCTCTTGCTGCTGAAAATGGCGTGCAGCTCGACCGTAAGCTCGAAGAACTCATCGGCACGAACGGCTCACTTCTGAAGTTCACCGGAAAAGCCTGGCGTATGACCGGCACCGAACAGCAGCTTATGGACAAGCTCCGTGCTGACAGCTTCGCCTACTCGCTCGCATCACTCGAACACCGACGCTGGTGCTGCTATATGGCTTCTATCGGCTGGAAATGCGGCAGCCGCGACGACAGATTCCGCAGAAATCCCTGCCTGGTAACGCAGGAAAAGCTGATGGAGCTCATGCCGGATATGTGCAAATACGATCTCATGTCACTCATGGCACGTTTTATCTCGGCAAAATAATAAAAAAGCACAGGTCTCAGCCTGTGCTTTTTTTCTGCATTTTCAGAAGCGGTACCCAATCGTCCTCGATCATTCGCTCACCGGTCAGTTCAAATCCGTTCCGGCGGTAAAAGGCTATCCCGCGCTCATTGTACTCCAGCGCCCACAGCCAGTCCGCGTGCTTTTCTTCAACAGCAAAACGCAGGAGCTCTGCACCTATCCCTTTGCTCTGGAAGGCCGGCTCAACGTACAGCTTCACGATCTCACTGCTGCTTATCCGGATGATGCCCCTGACTATTCCGTCATCATATACAAAGGTCTCCCTCAGCTCATCAGTTCCCTCTGCGTACTCTGCTGCCATGTCTACAACGTTCAGCTCGCCGAAATAGAACTCGTCGTTGTGGAAGAACTGATAGAAATTCTGCCGGTAATTCGTTATTATTATCTCAGCTATGCGGGAAGCGTCGCGCGGCTCGGCAGGTCTTATATTTCCCATAATACAGCCTCCGTTCAGATTATCGTTCCGCCGCCGACTACGATATCGCCATCGTAGATGACTACAGACTGACCGCTCGTCACGGCACGCTGAGGCTCGTCAAATTCGATCATATACCTGCCCCCGCCAATACATGATACGACTGCCGGCTGCTCCTTCTGGCTGTAGCGGGTCTTTGCGGTCACGCGCATAGGCTCAGTAAGCTCCGGGACTGAGATAAGGTTGAAGTCGTCTGCTATGAGAGCTTTTGTGTAAAGGTCAGCCTCGGTGCCGAGAGTGACCGTATTCGCTGCAACATCCTTACGCACGACATAAGCCGGCTTTCCGAGAGATATACCCAGGTGCTTGCGCTGACCGACTGTATAGCTTATAATGCCCTTGTGCTCGCCGAGAACATTCCCTTGCGTGTCCACAAAATTACCGTGCGGAACATCCGTACCAGTGAAGCGCTTTATAAATCCTGCGTAATCTCCGTCAGGGACAAAACAGATATCCTGACTATCAGGCTTCGCTGAATTGACAAGACCTGCACCTTCAGCCAGAGCGCGAACCTGCGATTTTTCAAGGGTTCCGAGCGGAAAAAGTGTATGTGAGAGCTGCTCCTGAGTTAGAGAATACAGTACATATGTCTGATCCTTGCTGCGGTCTGCCGGACGTTTAAGCAGCCAGCGTCCTGAGGCTTCGTCATACTCATTCACAGCGTAATGCCCCGTGGCGATATAGTCATACCCAAGCTCCAGCGCACGACGCAGCATCTTGTCAAACTTGACATGACGGTTGCACTCGATGCAAGGATTCGGCGTTCTGCCGCATAGATAGCTGTCCGCGAACTGCTTCATGACGTGCTCGCGGAAGTTATCCTTGAAATTGAAAACGATGTGCTCGAAGCCAAGCCTGTAGGCGACGCTTCTTGCATCCATCACATCCGAAAGGGCGCAGCAGGTCTTTCCCTCCTTCTGCGCCGCGTTTATATCTTCATCCGAAAACAGCTTGAGCGTCACGCCCATGACCTCACAGCCCTGCTCCCTTAGGAGCATTGCGGCTACGGAACTGTCAACTCCTCCGCTCATGCCGACCATTACTTTTTTCATAGCTTACCTTATTTTGCAGCCGTTACATAAACGCTGCTCAGAATGTCATTTATTTCTTCAAGGGAACCGGTATAGTAGTCCGCAGTACTTTTTATATCCTGAATATCCGGCTCAGAGGCACTGTCGTACACGCCTGCCGTCACAAAGCCTGCTGCTCTTGCCGTCTCGATACAGTGAAGGGAGTCCTCGATGACAAGGGTTTCCTCCGGCGAAGTCCCGAGCCTTTCAGCCGCACCGAGAAATATATCAGGGAAGCTTTTTCCCCGCGGGTAATCGGCATCGGTCAGCAGAAAGCTGAACCTGTCAAATATCCCGCAGCGTCTGAGCACTGCCTCCGCAAGCGTTCTGTATGTCGCTGTAGCCACGCC
>CAMOXW010000147.1 GCA_946629405.1 uncultured Ruminococcus sp. | reverse complement strand
GATACGGCTTTCAAGAGGCTGAAGAACAATCCGTGCATCGTAGCGTGGTCTATCGGCAACGAAATGGCTTATACAAGCGACCCGAACGCAGCAGGCGGACTTTTCAGGGACATGATCTGGTACTTCAAGAAGCACGACTCTACCCGCCCGGTACACAGTGAAGGTCAGGGAAACAGCCTCGGCGTGGACATGAACAGTAATATGTATCCCGGCTCTGATGTTATAGGCTACAACCGCGGCGACGGCAAGATACCATTTATTATGTGCGAGTACGATCACGCAATGGGAAATTCGGTCGGAGCATTGAAGGAATACTGGGACGTTATCCGCAGCGCTGACAACATGATGGGCGGATTCATCTGGGACTGGGTCGATCAGTCGAGAGCAGTTCCGCTTCAGAAGGTCGGCGGAGGCTGGGATTACTACTCAGAGAGCTATGCACAGAAGAATCTTTACAGCAGCGAGATAAAGGGCAAGTTTTACGGCTACGGCGGCGACTGGGGCGACAAGCCCAACGACAACAGCTTTTGCGAGAACGGGCTTGTAAGTCCTGACAGAACAGCACAGCCTGAGCTTTCAGAGGTAAGGTATCAGTATCAGAACTTCTGGTTTTCAGCGGATCAGTCACAGCTTGCAAGGCACGAGATATCGGTATATAATGAGAATAATTTCAAAGACCTCAGCGATTATACAGTGAAGTGGAGGCTTCTTAAAAACGGCTTGACAGTACAGTGCGGCATCATTGATGACGCTTCCGCAGCGCCGCTTTCAAAGAGTACGCTCAGTGTACCGTTCAGTGTACCGGATGTCTCGATGTCAGGGGATGAATTTATTCTTGACATTTCGGTAGAAGCTTCTGAGGACAGTCGGATGATACCTGCCGGCACGGAGACTGCCTACGCGCAGATACCCCTGAGCAGTACCGGACGTCCTGTAACAGCAGATCACGGCAGCGGCATGGTCGCAGCAGCAAATAATCCCGACGCTTATGTTGCAGTCGGAAAGGATTTCAGCCTTGCGATAGACAAGTCCACCGGACTTATGCGCGACTACACCTACAAGGGCGAGCTCCTCATTTCTGACGGTCCGAGGCCGAATTTCTGGCGCGGAAACGTCGAGAACGACGGCGGCTCAGCGCGTGCAAAGGCTTATGATACAGCCTGGGAGCACGCAGCAGACAAGATAAATGTGGACGGTATTGATGTTGCTGACGGAGCAGACGGCTCAAAGGTCATCGTGTCACATCTCAGCCTTCCGGATGCTGGCTATACAAAGGTCGATATAACCTATACTGTATATCCGGACGGCAGCCTGAACACAGCATTCTCGGTAAATGCAGCCAATTCCGGCCTCGGCAGCTTCATCCGTGTTGGCTCGATCATGACACTTCCTGAAGGTTTCGAGGACGTAAGCTGGTACGGAAACGGACCTGTCGAGACCTACAATGACAGAAAATCTGCCGGCAGAATGGGCGTATGGAGCAGCACGGTGTCGGAGCAGTTCTTCCCCTTCATGAAGGCTGACGACACCGGAAATCTCACCGATCTCAGGTGGATATCCGTAAAAAACAGCGGCAGATCAACAGGACTGCTCATTGCTGCTGACGGTGCAGTCGAGGGCAGCGCTTTGCACTTCCTGCCGGGTGATCTTCAGAAGGCGGATCATGTTTACAAGCTTTCGCCGCGCAAGGAGACCTATCTCAGCGTGGACTACGGCTCAATGGGCACCGGCAGCGGTACCTGCGGACAGGTAACTCTTGAAAAGTACCGCCTGCCGTCAGGAAAGACATACAACTGGAGCTACACGATAGTCCCTGTGAAGTCCGCGCTTGGCAGCGCTGGTCTGAGTGATATTGCAGCAAGACAGCGTTCCGACGGTACAATCTTCACCGACCTCAGCAGCAATCAGTTAGAGGTGCCAGTATCATCGTCCGCTAAGGTTTCCTCGGGCGGCAGCGGAACATATGTGACCGGTTCGCTGAGCATTCCTCATTCAGAGAAGCTTGACATGACTTTATCCGGAAAGAACTCGTTCACGGTAGAAGCGAGCTTCATCCCGACAGGTGAGCCGACCTTCAACATGATCGCAAGCAAGGGTGACCACGCATGGGGGCTCAGGACTGAAAAGAATATGCTCTACTTCTTCATCCATGCAGGAGGCGAATGGCGCACGGTATCGTGTGAAAGGGCGACTGACGCTGCATCCGGTTGGCTTGGGAAAAAGCATCAGTTAGCGGGGATCTACGACGCAGAGAACAACATGATAAGGATATACTGCGACGGCAGAATGATGGCGGAGAAGTCCACCGGAACTGACAGTGGCATAACCCAGTCAGGGTATAATCTGACGCTCGGTGCCTGCCCGGAGACCAACCGCGGTTCAAGTGCAGATTTCTATGACCTCAGGGTCTACAGCAGGGCGCTCACGGCGGCAGAGCTTGCATCGCAGGATACAGACTCTCCCGCATACAAGGCTGACAGTCCGTATGTGCAGCTCTGGCTTGATTTTGACCAGCGCGGCGCAGGCTATACACCGGGTGATGTGAATCTTGACGGTGAGATAAATGTTGCGGATATAGTAATGCTGCAGAGAAGTCTCACAGGAAGGATAACACTCGATGAGAAGCAGGGGACAGCCGCTGACATGAACTGTGACGGCGAAATCAAAGCTTTCGACCTTATTCTTCTCAGGAGGAAGGTTTTTGAAGGAAGGCTGTAAGCTCAAAGCCGGATGGTAACTGATGCAAGATGTTTAACGCCATAGTATTTCTGACACACGATCAGAGATGCTATGGCGTTTCTGCTGTACGATAGCAGTAAAGATGCAGCTGTGGAGTATGATTATGAACTCAGTGTGAACGATGATTAAATATTTATCACAACTTACGATAAAATCATTGACATATTAAGCAATACATGATATAATTGTTTCAAATAGTAAATAACTATTGGTTAAAATTTAGAATACGATTGAGAAGGTGATCCTATGTTATGTCCAAAATGCGGAAAAACAATAAATGATGATGATGTTTTCTGCGCGTACTGCGGAGAAACGATAAGCCAGACTCAGCCTGCACAAGCACCTGTGCCGGTCCCGCCCTATGTACAAACACCGGTACCGCCTCCTGTACAGCCGCCGGTGCCGCCTGTTAATTATGGTCAGCACTATCCTCAGCCTGCACCCTCAGGGCGTCCTCCGAAAAACGGAGGGAAAGGACCGCTCATTGCAGTATCCGTACTCGCAGCACTTCTTGCGGCAGCACTGATCGCACTTATAATCATACTTGTAAGGAAGTCTGACAAAAATGATGACAGTTCCTCCGCCGGCACTGCGATGACTGTGAACACTGAGGCCGAAACTTCAACTGAACCCGAAGCAACTGCCAATTCTTCCACAACTGCTGCTGAAACGGAAACAGAGCCTGATGTGACAACTGCCAGTGAAATAACAACGGCTCCGGAGACTACAGCTGAGCCCACAAAGCCTGAAACTGAGCCTGTAACGACAGAACCCCAGGGCGGACTGTCTGACGACACAGCCGCGCAGAATGAAGCATTGTTCTACTCGACCCGCAACCGTCCGACATTCGCAGAGTTTGAATGGTGTGCCGGTCAGTATGGTCTTGTCACCGAACCTTCGCCGAATGCTGAGACCATAAATAATTATCTTGCGACAGGCGGCGGCTGGAAGGCGATGATAATCTATGAGGACACCACAGGTATCGGTCCGACGCGCGAGCTTGACAACTTTGAGATATTCTTCGACGGCAACAGGGTAACGCTTGCCATAGACTGGTATTATGCCGAGCCTCCGTACTCAGAGGCTTACTATTACGAAGATGCGGATATTACACAGTTTACCGGCAGCGTCAACGGTTCGACAATACACACCTCTGTTGAAATATCCGGCGACATAGTTACTATTGACCTCTATTCATTCTGGAGGGAGGACGGCAGGCAGTACGGACTTGGTACGTTGTATCTGCCGGACGGGAGCATAAATTATATAGCACTTGTGAGAAAATAAGTCATTCCGGGAGGAGAAGGTACTATGGCAGGACGAATTCATAATCGCGGAGGATACCACAAGTGAAGAACAGGCGATTGAGTACGACAGGATAAACGCTGAGATCGCTGCCAATGACGGCGTATACACAATGGAGGAGCCCACTGATGAGGAGCATAACGATTATTACGAAGGAGACTGCGGCGCATATGAATGGATGAACCGAAGGGAAACCGTCAGCAGCAGGTGAGCGTATTGCTTGCGTATGACAAGAACTGCAAGGATATCACGGATTTTGAGATGATCCCGATAGGAAACAAGGATTACTACAACTATCTTGATTGAGAAGTGAGCGCCGGGGATTTCCGGCGCTTTTCTTTCAGAGTAAAAGTTTACAAAATATTAATATTTTAAGGCTGTGTTTTTTTACGGATTGTGATATAATGTTACTATAAATAAGTATGTACATCTGTGATATCGGGAGAGATAATAATACAATTGGGGTGAGGCGAATGAACAGATTATCCGGGTCTTTCAGAAAGGGGATAAAGGCATTTGCTGCGGTGATCTCCGCAGCCGTACTAATTGCGTTTCCCTGCGTTTCAGGAGCTTGTGCTGAAAGGTCTGAGCTGCGTGAAGAGGAAGTTGCAGAGATCTCTGTTGACCCTACAGCAAGCGGAGACGGCTATTCTGCGTTTCTTTATGACAATACCAACGGACTGCCGACTGCCGAGGCGAACACGATCGCCGAGACGGACGAGGGATTTATCTGGATAGGCAGCTACAGCGGACTTATCCGTTATGACGGAAATACCTTTGAGCGGGTTGATTCGACTTCGGGTATAGCGAGTGTCGTGTCGCTTTTTGTTGACAGCAAAAACAGGCTATGGGTCGGTACGAATGACAGCGGCGCCGCAGTTATGATAGACGGCAGGTTCAGGATGTACAACAAGAACGACGGCTTGAAATCACTTTCAGTCCGTTCGATAGTGGAGGACGGCGACGGCAACATTTACCTTGCGACAACGCACGGACTTGCAATGGTCGGAGAGGACCTTGAGATGAAAGCTGTGGATCAGCCTCAGATAAACGATGAGTACATAAGGATGCTCAGGGTAGGCAGCGACGGAGTGATCTACGGAGTGACTATGGACAGTGCTGTGTTCACAATGAGGGACGGCAGGATAACAGGTTATTACAATACGCGGAAGCTCGGGATCAACGACGTCCGCGCGATACTGCCGGATCCTGAAAGACCGGGGTATGTATATCTTGCGAACAAGGAATCCGAACTGTACTACGGACAACTTGGAATGAGCTTCAGCGAATCACAGGCCATATCGGTATCACCGCTCTCGTTTGTCAATTCAATGGAGCTTATCGGCGGTGATATGCTGTGGGTCTGCACGGACAACGGCATAGGCTATGTGCGGGACGGTCAGCTGAATCTTGTGAGCAATGTTCCGATGACGACCTCGGTAGAGCACATGATAACGGATTATCAGGGCAACCTCTGGTTCGTATCATCGCAGCAGGGCGTAATGAAGATCGTGCCTAACCAGTTTACAGATATTTATGAGAAATACTCCATACAGAACGAAGTTGTCTATTCCACCTGTATATACAAGAATATGCTCATGATCGGCACCAAGAGCAACGGACTGAGAATACTCAGCAACGGAAGCTCAGTCAGCAGTCTGCCCATAACGGAGGACCGCACCGCATCCGGAAGGATACTTGACGGTGACGAACTGATAACCGCGCTCAGCAGCAGCAAGATACGCTCGATATTCCGCGACAGCAGGAACAGACTGTGGTTCTCGACATTCGGAGAGGCATCGCTCCTGCGCTACGATGACGGCGAGGTTATGCGCTTCACAATGGACGATGGTATGCCTTCTGACCGTATCAGGGCGGTATGTGAGCGTTCAGACGGTTCATACGCAGTAGCCTGCACAGGCGGACTTGTTATAATCCGTGACGATAAGGTCGAGGAGATCTATGACGAGAGCTCCGGGATAACAAATACAGAGCTTCTCACGGTTACGGAGGCCTCAAACGGCGACCTTATCATGGGTACAGACGGTGACGGCATCTATGTCATAAGCAGCGGCAACGTAAAACACTACGGCACAGATGACGGACTTCATTCCGACGTTGTAATGCGTATAAAGCGCGATGTACAGCGCGATATCTACTGGATAATCACGAGCAATTCAATAGCCTATATGACCCCGGACTATAGTATCACGACGATCAGCAGGTTCCCTTACTCAAACAATTTCGACCTGTACGAGAACAGCGACGGGGAGATGTGGGTGCTCAGCAGCAACGGCATATATGTTGTCTCAGCGGAGCAGCTTATTGCGAATGAGGAGATAACCCCAGTATTCTACGGAAGATACGACGGACTTCCGTGCATAGCGACCTCGAACTCCTACAGCGAGCTTACTGAGGACGGGGATCTGTACATTTCCGGTACGACAGGCATAGCGAAGGTCAACATCGAGAAGCCCTTTGAGAGTGTCAGCGACCTGAAAATGGCTGTGCCGTATATTGAGGCGGACGGGGAGTACATATATCCGGATAGTTCGGGAAAATTCACTGTTCCGTCGAGCGCGGGCAGAGTGACCATCTACGGTTTTGTCTACAACTATTCGCTTGTGAATCCGCAGGTAAGGTATCATCTTTCGGGCTTTGACAGGAGCAGCACATCATTGAAGCGAAGCGAGCTTGTACCTATAGTATACACCAATCTGCGCGGCGGAAGCTATGAATTTGTCATGGAGATATCTGACGAGCAGGGCAACAGCTCAAAGACTCTGACCATAAGCATAGTCAAGAAGAAGAAATTCTACGAAAAAAAGTGGTTCATGGTGTTATGTGCGCTTGCCGCTGCGATGCTGATAGGCTGTCTGGTGTACTTGTATGTCCGGATGAAGATAAAGAAGTTCCGCCGTAAGGAGCAGGAGCAGAGAATGCTTGTCCGTGAGATCGTAGAGGCGTTCGCAAAGGTCATAGATATGAAGGACAAGTACACAAACGGACATTCTTCGCGCGTTGCTGAGTATACGTCCATGCTTGCGAAGGAGCTTGGCTGCGACAGTGAGACAGTCGGTAAGTATTATAATATAGCGCTCCTGCATGATATCGGGAAGGTCGGAGTGCCTCCGGAGGTACTGAATAAGCCCGGGAAGCTCACAGATACGGAGTTCAATATCATCAAGTCACACTCAGCTCTCGGATACAATACACTGAAGGATATCAGCATCATGCCGGAGCTTGCGATAGGTGCCGGAGCACATCATGAGCGGCCTGACGGAAAGGGCTATCCTAAGGGGCTGAAGGGCAGTGAGATACCGCGTGTTGCGCAGATAATCGCGGTAGCGGACACCTTTGATGCGATGTATTCTGACCGACCTTACCGAAAGCGGATGAATTTTGACAAGGTAGTTTCGATCATGAAGGAGGTCAGCGGAACGCAGCTTTCTTCGGATGTGGTCGATGCCTTCCTGAGGCTTGTGGACAAAGGCGAGTTCCGTGCTCCTGACGATGACGGCGGCGGAACGACAGAGGATATCGACAATATCCGTAAGAAATTCGATAAGAAAGCCGGAAATTGAAGATGTGAATAAAAACTGATTTTTAAGCTTCTCCGGCTGAATATTTATTTATTATTGACAATTAATGGGAAATAAGTTATAATAAATGTGTCCTCAATAACCGCCTTACGGCGGTTATTGCCCTGAACTTTGTTCAGGGAGCGCAAATTCTTT
>CAMOXW010000146.1 GCA_946629405.1 uncultured Ruminococcus sp. | reverse complement strand
CGGAAGTTAAGCTCTGCCGCGAAGACGATACTTGGCTGGCGACGGCCCGGGAAACTATTTCAATGCCGGCACTTTCCCCCCTTCCAGATCCCTGGAAGGGGTTTTTGTATTTACAGAAAATACATAACCTAACTGTCCTGCACAGCTTATTTTTTATTAAAAAAGCTGTATTTTTCACAAAATAGTTGAATTCTACCATTGTTTGTGTTATACTGTAAGAAGCGGCTTTTTGCCTGCTTATACTGAAAAAAACGGCATGGCTGTACGCCGTAAACAGACAGCCGCCGCACCTGCGGCATGGAGTAGATATGGAGCTTATTAACAATATGATGACCCTGTCACAGCAGTCCGATGCGGAAAGACCTTCACTTTTTCCGTTTCCTTTTTCGATGCATCTGATCTTTGTATGCGTTAGCGTTTTGTTTTTCGCATACAGATTTTATGTCCAGAAGCGACCTTTCCAGCTTCTTATGGCAATAGCGGTATTTGTTTCAATGGGCGTGTGGATATCCGACAACAGAACGCTTTATTATGCCATCGGTGTGATAGAACTTGTCCTGATAATCGCTTCGATAGTTCTTTCAATAATAATCAAGCGCCCTGATGCTGATAAGAAATCCGATGACCGCAATGGTGACAACACTGATGATGAGGACGAAGTGACTGCCATTAATTCAGAGAAGACCGCAGATGAAATCCTGAATAACTGAGAGGTGCTGACTGTGAAGATAGTTGTCCTTGACTGGGAAACGGTCTGTAACGACAATGATATTTTACCGTCGGTTTTTGCTCAATTCGGCGGCGCTGACATCTATCCGCTCACTAAGCCAGAGGAAGCGGCAAGCCGTATCGGAAGAGCAGAGGCCGTTCTCTGTAACAAGGTACCGATCACCCGCGAGGTAATGGATAAATGCCCTGAATTGCGTTATATAGGGCTGTTTGCGACTGGTTACAATAATGTTGATATTGAGTACGCCGCGCAGCGGGGCATAACCGTCTGCAACGCAGGACAGTATTCCACTAACGCAGTTGCACAGCAGGTTTTTGCCTATATTCTTGACTATTTCAGTCGTGTGCGCGATTATGACGAGGCCGTTAAGGAAGGTATATGGGTGCGTTCCCCAAAGTTTTCGTGCTTCCCGATACCCACGGCTGAGCTTGCCGGGAAAACGCTTTCCATAGTCGGCTTCGGCTCTATCGGAAGAACAGTCGCCCGCATCGGCGAGGCTTTCGGTATGAACATTGTGGTTAATACCCGCACAAAGCCTGATGACTGTCCATATGAGGTAACGGATATTTTTACTGCGGCTGAAAAGGCTGACGTCCTGACCCTTCACTGTCCGCTCACTGAGCAGACGAGAGGCATCGTAAACGCCGGATTACTGAGCAGGATGAAGGAAACTGCCATACTTATAAATACCTCGCGCGGCCCTGTCGTCAATGAGGCTGATCTTGCGCAGGCGCTTGGATCCGGAATGATCGCCGGAGCGTATCTCGACGTTCTTGAAAAAGAGCCAATGGCTGCTGACACTCCGCTCAGAAACGCAAAAAACTGCGTTATTACGCCGCATATTGCATGGGCTCCGCACGAGACAAGACAGCGGCTGATAGATATCGTCTGCGGGAATATCCGTGCATGGCTCAATGGTCAGCCAGTCAATAAAGTTAATTAAAGGAAGATAATAATGAGAAACATTTCCGGAAAAAAGCGCATCGTCATCAAGCTCGGTACCTCGACGCTTGCCCATAAGACCGGCAAGCTCAATATCAGACGAATGACGAATCTGGTGCGAGTTATATCCGACCTGCATAATTCCGGCAGGGAGATAATCATGGTCTCGTCGGGGGCGGTTGGCCTCGGCGCTGGAAAGCTCGGACTTCCCGAGAAGCCGAAGGATACCAAGATGAAGCAGGCTGTCGCCGCTATCGGTCAGTGCGAGCTGATGCACGTTTATGACGATATGTTTGCAAAATACAGCGTTACCGTGGGACAGATACTTCTCACAAAGACGATAATCAATAACCCCGGACACTGTGAGAACTTCAAGAATACAGTCGAGACCCTCGTTCAGATGGGAGTTATACCTATAGTGAATGAGAACGATACTATCGCTATTGATGAGCTGGAGCTTGAAATAGGCGAAAACGACTCCCTTTCGGCGCTCGTTGCGGAGCTCTCAGGAGCGGACCTCCTTCTGATACTCTCGGATATCGACGGCCTTTACGACGCTGACCCGCACAGTGACCCGGATGCTAAGCCGATACACGTTGTTGAAAAAATAACTCCGGAGATAGAAAGTGTTGCCGGCGGTGCGGGCTCAAAGCTCGGCACAGGCGGTATGTCTACCAAGATAAACGCCGCTAAGATCGCTACAGAAGCCGGTATCGACATGGTAATAATGAACGGACGTGACCCGGAGCTCCTCTACGATCTGTTCGAGGATAAGGATATAGGAACTATATTTATCGGAAATAAATGAGGTGAAATTATGAGCTATACACAGGAACTTGGAGCACGCGCAAAGGCAGCCGAGGCTGTTATATCTACCGCAGGCACGCGCGTGAAGGACGAAGCTCTCGCAGCTATATCAAAAGCGCTTCTCGCTAATCAGGAGCGTATCATCGCTGAAAACGCGAAGGATATCGCTGCTGCGAAGGAAAATGGTATGACCGAGGCAAAGCAGGACCGCCTGAAGCTCGATGCAAAGCGTATCGCTGACATGGCTAAGGGAGTGGACGAGCTTATCGCCCTAAAGGACCCTATCGGCGAGGTCATTGAGGGCTTCACCAGACCAAACGGCCTGAGAATAACAAAGACCCGCACGCCTCTCGGTGTTATAGGCATAATCTATGAATCGCGCCCCAATGTTACCGTTGACGCCGCAGCACTCTGCCTTAAAGCAGGAAATGTTGTCATCCTCAAGGGCGGCAAGGAGGCTATAAACTCCAATATCTGCCTCGGAGCGATCATGCGTGAGGCTATCGCGGGCGTGGGACTTCCCGAGGACGTTATACAGGTCGTTGAGAATACCTCCCGTGAGACAACTACTGAAATAATGCGCCTGAACGGATATATCGACGTTCTCATTCCCCGCGGAAGTGCAGGACTTATACAGGCTGTAGTGCAGAATGCCACTGTACCTGTTATTGAGACAGGCGCGGGTAACTGTCATGTTTACGTTGACGCCTCTGCCGACCTTGATATGGCAGTAGAGATAACTGACAATGCAAAGACACAGCGTCCATCCGTGTGCAACGCAATAGAGAGCCTTCTCGTCCACAAGGACTGCGCGGAGAAATTTCTCCCCATGATCGCTGAGAGGTTTAAATCGCATAATGTGAAGATATACGGCTGTGAGAGGACTATGGCTATACTCAGCGGAGTTGAAAAGGCAACTGAAAATGAGTACGCTACAGAGTTCAATGATTTTGTGATAGCTGTCAAGGTAGTTGACGATATTGATGAAGCTATCGCTCACATCAGAAAGTACAGCACGAAGCACTCTGAATGTATAGTTACAAGCTCGCTTGCAAGCGCGGAGAAGTTCCAGAAGGAGATCGACGCGGCTGCTGTTTATGTGAACGCCTCCACCAGATTTACCGACGGCGGAGAGTTCGGATTCGGAGCGGAGATAGGCATTTCCACCCAGAAGCTCCACGCGAGAGGTCCTATGGGACTGCGCGAATTGACGACCGTTAAGTACCTGATAAACGGCAACGGTCAGGTCAGATAATTTTTGGAGGTCGGAATGGCTATCAGAAAGGACCTGGACGATATGCTCAACAGCCTGAAAAAGGGCGGGAGCAAGTCTGAACCGATAAAAAATACCAGCCCTCAGAAGAAAAGTCCGCGGAAAAGTATATATGACAGTATGTCAGTGGACGATCTGCTGAGTGCGCTGAACGATGACAAGATGAATGAACAGACTGAGGAGATCGCAGAGGAGATAGCTGCGGAGTTTTCCGGCAAGCCTGTGACATTCAGCGAAGAGATAAATGTTATACACTCGTCGCTTCCGGCGAAGGAAAAGCCTGCGGAAGCGCCGAAAAAGAAGAAGCGTATCGTAATAACGGGGGAGCTCCCGGACTATGAGGCGATACGTCAACGAGAGCTTGAAAAGGAACGTCTTGCACGCGAAGAAGCTGAAAGGCTGGAGCGTGAGAAACAGGAACGCCTTGCGCGTGAGGAAGCTGAAAGGCTGGAGCGTGAGAAACAGGAACGCCTTGCACGCGAGGAAGCTGAAAGGCTGGAGCGTGAGGAACAGGAACGTCTTGCACGCGAAGAAGCTGAAAAGCTGGAGCGTGAGGAACAGGAACGTCTTGCGCGTGAGGAAGCTGAGCAGACCAAGGCTGAGGAGCATATCCCGACCGCGGACGAGCTTCTCGATGCGGCGCTTGCGGCGATACACAGCACAGCTCTTGCTGAGGAAATAGAGGAAAGCACTACTCCGGCTGCTGCTGCGGAGGTATCAGCTGTGTTCGGAGATGAGCCGAACGAGAGCGACCCTGTGAGCAGTATGATAGAGGATATGCGGGAGGATGCCGCGAACGCTATAGCAGAGCTTGAAAAGCCCTCAGGCGAGCAGGAAAATAACGATGATGAGGATATTCAGCAGCCGTCTGAAGATGCCGCAGAGGACGTTCAGAAGCCTCTCAAGGCGACCAAAGCGGAGAAAAAGAAAAACGTTCTTGAGCGTATTCTCGATGAAGACCCAGATGAGCTTCTCAGTGAGCGCAGCGAAAAGACTGAGGACGATGATGAGGACAGCTCTGCCCCAAAGAGCGGCAGCTTCAAGCGCCGCCTCTATGCCGTACTCGGAGCGGTATTTGCGGTATTCGCTGTGATAGGCGTTATATTCGTGGCAGGCAAGTGCATAAAGGCAGTCCGCGACTTCACCTCCGGAGAGGTCAAGAAGGACGGCTTTACAGAGGTGCTTTACCCGGCAGTAATAATGGACATAGACCCATTCAATGACCCGTCAGAGCTGAGCTCTGAGCAGATGCTCACAGCCTCGATATGGTCGATAATTATGGACAGCAGCCGCGTGTCAAAGTACACTGTCAACCCTGGCACAGACACGATCTCAATACCATATATGGACGTTGAGGCGCGTGCGGTCGAGATGTTCGGTACAGATCATCCGGAGTTCGAGCACTGCACGGTCGGACCGGTGGATTCGCGCTTCTTCTACTCGGACGGCGCATATAATGTCAAGCCCCGGACGATAACCTTCACCTATTCGCCTGAGATAAAGTCTATCGTCAAGAGCGGCAGCGATTATACAGTCAGCGTGGATTATGTTGACGAGCTGCCGGAATGGATGGAGCGGAGCGTATCAAAGTCAGTAGAGTTCAGGCTCACCGAGCGCGACGACGGTACCTACCGGATAGATTCCATGAAGATAAACTACGTCAAGAGCAATGGACTTTGATACTGAAAACTTGCTGAAAAT
>CAMOXW010000145.1 GCA_946629405.1 uncultured Ruminococcus sp. | reverse complement strand
CTTGAACAGCTCTGGGAGAAAGCCAAGACCTGCTCGCAGATATCTTGATGTACGGCACATACTCCGGATATTGCAAAAATATATCAAATCATTTTTTTTGGAGGTTTAAAATGACTAAGGCAGAATTAATTTCGGCTATAGCAGAAAAGACCGAGCTCAGCAAGAAGGATTCCGAAAAGGCACTCAATGCTACGGTCGCTGTTATTACCGACACACTCGCAAAGGGTGACAAGATCCAGCTCGTAGGTTTCGGCACATTTGAAACACGCGATCGTAAGGCTCGTGAGGGCATCAATCCGCAGACTAAGAAGAAGATCAAGATTCCGGCTACGAAAGTTCCCGCATTCAAGGCAGGCAGAGCTTTAAAAGATGCTGTTGCTAAGTAATCAGCGGTTTATTGATAATAAAGTGGATTCGGCATGCCGCTGAGTCCGCTTTTGTTTTATATCTGCCCCGCGTTATATGCGGTGGTTTGTTCATAAGGAGACGTTATGAGACTTGACAAATATCTCAAAGTATCGAGACTTATAAAGCGCAGGACCGTTGCAAATGAGGCCTGCGACGCGGAAAAGGTGAGCGTGAACGGAAAGCCTGCACGCGCTTCATACGATGTCAAAACAGGGGACATAATCGAGATAAACATCGGAAAAAGCCCGCTTAAAGTGAAAGTCCTGCGGGTGGCGGAGGTTGTGGGCAAGGACGGTGCTTCCGATCTTTATGAAGTGGTTTAAATACTGTTTATAGTCTGACATTAAGCAGCAGGTTCTAAAGTCGCTTTCACGGACATAGTATAGTTATACAGAAGCTTGTACATCAAAGGAGAAACTATGAACAGCAGTATAACAGTAAATGACCGTGAAAGTGCAACATTAACAGGCGTAAACTCTGTTGAGAGTGTCACAGAAGCGGAGATATGCGTATTTACCGGCAAAGGAGATCTTGTTATAAGGGGGAGCGGGCTTGAAGCTGACGAGTTTGATCCCGGAAGCGGTATTCTGCGTGTAAGAGGGCATCTGGATTCTTTCAGCTATACCACCGAAAAACGCCATCTCCCGGACAACTTAATATCAAAACTGTTCAGATAAGGCGGTGAAAGCGAATGTTTGAGACCGCTGAGACAGTACTTTCAATGATAGGGATATATGCCGCAGCAGGCTTTTTTCTTGCTGTGCTGTATAATGTTTTCCGCTTTCCGAGACTTGCTTTTCCGAAGATGAAAAAGCTTGCGTTCGTACTCGATCTTCTTTTTGCTCTGACAGCGGGGTTTGTGCTATTTGTTTTCTCCGTTGCGTACGGAACAGGCTTTTTCAGGCTGTACTATGTTATTGCGGCAGCTCTCGGATTTGCAGTCAATATGGTTACGATCGGGCTGTTAGTACCGCCGGCAGCAAGACTTTTCGGGCGTGTATCACACTATATAGGCGAAGCGGTAATGAGACCTGTTATCTATATTTGCCAAAAATCAACAAACCTCTTTATAAAAATCAGAAAATTTTTATCGAATAATGCCGAAAAAATAAAAAAATACTTGAAAAAGAACAGGCAAGTAGTGTATAATAATGACGGTCATAAAATAGATAAGGTGTTTCCGGAAGGCGGTGAAAACAGTAATGCAATCAAAGCGAAAGTCAGGAAAATCATTTAAGATCCCGTTTATATTCGCATTTGCCGCTTTTGTAGCACTTGCATACGCTGTTGTTAACCTTATCACCATGCAGGTCGAGATCGCTCAGAAAACCGCTGAGTACGAGGCTCTTTCCGATAAGCTCTATGAACTTCGCACCGAAAATGAGATGCTTGAGCGTTATACAAGTGATGAGTATAAAATGGGCTATGTCGAGGAAATTGCCCGTGAGGAGCTTGACTATTCCTATTCTGATGAGAAAATATATTATTTTATGCCAACAAACTGACAGGTAAGTTATGAGAAATAAAGACAGGGAAGGACTTAAAGTCATTTACAGAGTAATTGCGGCAATAGTTGCCGTTGTGATGATAATCGGAATCGTGGTCGGCAGCTTTACCGGCTGATGATAAAACGGAAAAAATACCCCCGTATCGTAAGATACGGGGGTTTGGTGTTGTTATGTCCGGAATTCGGAAGCGATGAGATCAAATATCTCCGCAAACGGCTTTCCTTCCGCGATAAAGCGGTCGGTGAGCTTTTCGCTGTACAGTTTGTACGCGACGGACGCGCCGAGCGGGTACATTTCCATAAAGCTCTTGTATACCTCGCTGTCCGAGCCGTTATACCGGAGCTCGACACAGCCTTGCAGCGCTATCTGCATATTCGCGAGGAAATCGTCCGCAAAAACGACTTCAACTGACTTTTTCTGCGCGTAGGTATTGAGCATACATATATCGGAAGCTCCCGCCCACGCGTCATGCGCGGCTGCACGCACACGCTTCAGGTTGCTCATTATTATCGTCCCTATGCACATGGGGCAGGGCTCCATCGAAGTATAGAGCGTGTAGTTCCTTGTATCTGGGTATTTTATGATATCGAGCTGCTGTATACATTCGGTCTCCGCGTGGTCTACCTTACAGTTCGGGAACCGCTTGCTGGTGATATAGTGGTTTCTTCCGCTCGACAGGATATTGCCGTTGTCATCGGTAATTATCGCTGCGATAGGAAGATTGCCTTCCCTGAATGACTCCCAGCCGAGCTCGAACACGGTCTGCCATTCCTTTTCGATATCGGTAAAGCTCATAAATGACCTCCTTCCGCACGGTCATGCATATATCGGCAGCTGCCGGACGGTCACAGCTCTGCAAGCTCGGCAAATGTCTGCTGCATACGAGGATAAAGCTTGCGGTAAAGCTCATAGACCTTCTCGTACTTTTCGCTGTTCTCCGTGATAGGTGCCTGGACTTTGTCTTCCTTGATAACAGCCTTGCAAGCTTCGGGAACCGAGGAATAGATACCGGTTCCGACTGCTGCAAGAAGAGCAACACCGAGTGCCGGACCTTCCTTGTTCTGTGTTGTCTTGACGGGGCAGCCATAGAGGTCAGCGAGCATCTGTCTCCACAGAGGTGATGTTCCGCCGCCGCCGCAGGCCATCATATTGCTTACGTTTATGTGCATCTCGCGCATGACCTCAACACAGTCGCGCAGTGAGTATGAAACGCCTTCCATAACGGCTCTTATCATATCCTTCTTCTTGTGCATAGTTGACAGTCCTATGAACGCGCCGCGTGCATTCGGATCAAGATGAGGAGTACGTTCGCCGTTCAGATAGGGCATATAAAGCAGTCTGTTTGCTCCGATCGGTACTTCCATAGCCGCCTTGTCGGTGAGATAATACGGATCCACACCCATATTCATTGCGGTTTCCATCTCGCTCCAGCAGAGATTGTCCCTGAACCATTTCAGTGAAAGCCCTGCGCTCTGTGTAACTCCCATAACGTGCCAGCAGCCGGGTACTGCGCAGCAGAAAGTATGAACTCTCCCTTTCTTGTCGATCGAGATATCGGAAGTGTGCGCAAATACGACACCGCTTGAACCGATAGTTGTAAATGCTGTACCGTCCTCTACGACGCCTGTTCCGACTGCTGCCGCTGCATTATCCCCGGCACCGCCTACAACGGGAGTTCCTTCCGCGAGTCCGGTCAGCTCTGCGACTTTCTTTGTAACAGTACCGGTGATCTCGGGGCTTTCGTAAACCTTTGCGAGAAGTGATCTGTCGATTCCGAGCTTTTCGAGAACCTCGTCAGACCACTGTCTCTTCGGGATATCGAGAAGCTGCATACCGGATGCGTCTGAAACTTCGGTGGCGAATTCGCCTGTAAGCCTCAACCTTATATAATCCTTCGGGAGCAGGATATGACGGCATTTCTCGTAGTT
>CAMOXW010000144.1 GCA_946629405.1 uncultured Ruminococcus sp. | reverse complement strand
CTGGTCATTTACTACGGTGACAGGATACCCGAATAACATTTTCATCTTGACAATCAAATAATCATGTGCTAATATGCAGATAAGACCGACTGCTTTCACAATTGGTCTCATCATATACTCTTTTATTGCACTATTTTTCGTTTACACAGAATTTGGGATTGACTCGCCTGAGATGTGCTTGTGTTGTTTATTGTATTGCTTCTCTTTATTGGCTTGCTTTCGATACCTTCATTGAAGGTATCGGAATTTGCACTGATTGTATTTCTGCCGGCCTTTTTTTCCTCGATACGCTTTTCTTTGAGCTTGATCATACCCTTTACCTTGCTCTGTGCCGCCTGCTTTGCGTATTCATCACCGACTGCATCTTCCTTGATATCTTCCTTGGGGATCTGCTTTATTTTCTCGTAAGCATCCTGTAAAACTAACTGGCTTTTAGAATTATGGAGGGCCTGGGCGTTTTCGTTTATGTATTGCATAATGCACTGATTATCTTCGTTTTCGGCAAATTTGTATGCCGAAGCCGCTTATCAGCTCCTCAACACGCTTTAGCCTTTTCTTTTGCTTATTGTCCCCCCCATAATGCGGCAATGGCGTGGAATGTCCGGGAGGAGCCCGGTTATATATTCTTTCGCGGCAGCAAGTTTTCCGGCTTTGAGGGACCCTGCTGCGAGATCGACCGTGTCACGGCGTTCGATGCTTTGTCAAATAGGACTTGATTTTTTGGAGGCAATGGTATATAATAGTTATGATGATACAGGAGGTAAAACTTATGTCAACTGAAAATAATATCGGCTTCGATAACGAAAAATACCTGAAAATGCAGTCAGAGCATATCCGCGAGCGTATCGCTCAGTTCGGAGATAAGCTCTATCTCGAGTTCGGTGGAAAGCTTTTCGACGATTACCATGCTTCAAGAGTCCTCCCCGGATTCAAGCCGGACAGCAAGCTCCAGATGCTCCTCCAGCTTAAGGATGAGGTGGAGATCGTGATCGTCATAAATTCCGATGACATCGAAAAGAACAAGATCCGCGGCGATCTCGGAATCACCTACGATATCGATGTTATCAGGCTGTTCAACGTCTTTACGAAAATAGGACTCTATGTCAGCAGCGTTGTTCTCACAAGATATGACAACCAGCCTACCGCAGATGCCTTCCAGAACCGCCTTGAGGCTCTCGGTATCAGGGTATATCACCACTACAGCATCAAGGGTTATCCTTCCGACCTTCAGCATATTATCAGCGACGAGGGCTACGGTAAAAATGAGTATATCGAGACCTCACGCCGCCTTGTCGTCATAACTGCTCCCGGCCCGGGAAGCGGTAAAATGGCGACCTGCCTCTCCCAGCTCTACCATGAGCACAAGCGCGGCAAAAACGTTGGCTATGCCAAGTTCGAGACCTTCCCGATCTGGAACCTCCCGCTCCGCCACCCTGTTAATTTAGCCTATGAAGCCGCAACCTCCGACCTCAACGATGTCAATATGATCGACCCGTTCCACCTTGAGGCTTATGGAAAAACTACTGTCAACTACAACCGCGATGTTGAAATATTTCCCGTGCTCAATGCCATGTTCGAGAAGATACTCGGTGAGTCACCCTACAAATCACCCACGGATATGGGCGTGAATATGGCCGGAAACTGCATCATAGACGATGAAGTGGTCAGCAAGGCTGCCTGCGACGAGATAATCCGCCGCTATTACATCGCTAAGTGTGACTGCAAGAAGGGACTTATCCCTCAGGACGAGGTGATGAAGCTTGAACTTCTTATGAAGCAGGCAAACGTTACTCCCGACGACAGAAAGGTCATTGCCGCTGCACTTGAACGCGAAAAGCAGACAGGAGCTCCCGCCGCTGCTATGGAACTGCCGGACGGAACTATACTCACCGGAAAGACCTCTGATCTGCTTGGCGCAGTATCGGCTCTGCTGCTCAATGCACTGAAATATTTCGCAGGCATCGACGACAAGGTGCTGCTCATGTCACCGCACGTTATCGAGCCTATCATGGACCTCAAGGTCAACCACCTCGGCAACAATAATCCGAGAATACATACAGATGAGACACTTCTTGCGCTCTCTATCTGTGCGAATACTGACGAAAACGCAAAGAAGGCCATGGATCAGATCTCAAAGCTCCGCGGCTGCGAGGTACACTCAACCGTTATCCTTTCGCCGGTCGATGAGAGGATATTCAAACGCCTCGGCATAAATCTCACCTGTGAGCCTAAATACAGTAATTGAACCTGACATGATAAACAAATCAGGAGCCTGCGAGTTGTGCATATGCACGATTTTTCTGCCGCGATGCAGCAAAATCACAGCCGGTTCTTGATTTGTTTTTTTCATTGTGATATAATACAAACAGCAGAGTTGGGCTATATGATGATTTGTTACATCTGCACATCAGGAAAGGGCATCTGTTCTCTGCGAATATATTAAGGAGTGGTGTTATGTATTGTAGATCGTGCGGTAACGAGACTCCGGATAATGCAAAGATCTGTCCGTGGTGCGGCACCCCGACATATATGGGGATCAATTCCGTTAATAGTCAGAGCTATCCGGATCAGTTCAATTATCAGGGCGGTCAGCCGCGACAGGCGACTGCTGAATATGGCTTGCCGATCCTGCTGTGTATGTGTGCGACCGCTGTGTTCCTGATAAGCTGTTTTCTGCCGTGGGCGAAAGCCTCATTTCTGGGGATCAGTGTGCAGGTCGAGCTGCTTCACGGCGTTGAGTCAGACGGCATCTTCGTCATCGGACTTTCGGTGGTCTCCTTCGTTCTGACGTTGGCGAAAAAGTTCAGTGGAGTTGCCGCTGTGGCTGTGCTAAGCCTTCTGCTGACGATCTTTGAATGGTCACATTTTGAGAATTCTCTCGACGAGGAGTTCAGGCTCTTCATTGAAAAGGGCGCCGGGTATTACGTCATGATGATCGGTGCGGTTGCTATGGTTATAACAAGCTTCTATAGCTGTTATGCCGT
>CAMOXW010000143.1 GCA_946629405.1 uncultured Ruminococcus sp. | reverse complement strand
TACCCTGTAGAATGGGGCTGCGACCTCCAGACCGAACACGAGAGATACCTCTCTGAGAAGGTCTTCAAAAAGGCTGTATTCGTTACTGACTATCCTAAGGAGATCAAGTCCTTCTACATGAAGCAGAACGCTGACGGAAAAACCGTTGCGGCTGTTGACCTCCTTGTACCCGGCGTCGGCGAGATAATCGGCGGCAGCGAGCGTGAGTACGACTACAACAAGCTCCTTGCAGCAATGGAGGAAAGAGGCATGAGCCTTGATCCCTACGGCGACTACCTCGACCTCAGAAAGTACGGCAGTGTGCCTCACGGCGGCTTCGGACTGGGCTTCGAGCGCCTTATCATGTACACAACGGGAATGGCTAATATCCGCGATGTTATCCTGTTCCCGAGAACGGTCGGCTCCATAAGATAAGCGGAGGGAGCGGATGAAAAAGCTTATTTCAGCGCTTGCGGCAGCTATGCTCATAACAGCATCCCTTGCTTCATGCGGAAGTACAGACGATGACAGCTCTGATAAGCCGGTACAGACAGAAACAGCTTTGAAAGCCGATACATTGGCGGATGTTACCGTGAATACGGCTGCGGATACTGAGCCGGAAATTTCGGAAATTACCGCAAACGTACCCTCTGCAATGTCTGAGAACCATGAAAAACTCATCGGTGAATGGCAGCTCGACAGCGAAAGCGGTCAGACCATGCTTGAGGGACTGCTCAGAACTACCTCCGCTGAAAATGCAGGTATAGCGGGAGATTTGGCTGACAGCCTGAAATTACGCTTCGATGAGGACGGAACTCTGTATATGGACGTGGAGATAGATGCTGCTGACTATTTCCGTATCGAGGACGGTAAATTCATGACGGGGGGCTATTCGCTGGATTATACCTATTCCGACGGGAAACTGACTATCCTTGACCCGACTGGCAGCGAGGCAATGTATTTCAAAAAGATCGGGAGCAGCAGCTCACCTTACGGCTTCTACACCCTGCCCGCTCAGCTTTACTCTGTACCGTACAATATGACCCTTACCATTTTGTTTGAGGAAAATGGCAGGACTACGTTATATGAGAACTATGAGGGGGCATACATATATGACAATAGCAGCGACCGTGTAACCGTAAATATAAGCGCTGATGAAAGCTCCGGCAGTAAGATGCCTGAGTTCTCTGTAAGCTTCGATGACGAAAAGCTCGTTCTGAGTGACGGCACCTCCGGAGGGGTACTGTCATTTGAACATATCTATCAAAAGGAGAAATTATCATGAAAAAGACACTTGCAATGCTTATGGCACTCACAATGACATTCACGCTCGCATCATGCGGCAGTACAGACGACAGCTCCGATAAGTCAGCACAGACCGAGGAGTCTACCGACGATATCGCTGCTTCTGAGGAGGAAACTGAGGAAGATACCGAGGAAGATACCGAGGAGGAGACCGAGGAGAAAACTGAAAAGTCCACAAAGGCTAAGAAAACTACCGAGGCTGAAACTGAGGAGGAAACTGAGGAGGCTACTTCAAAGAAGCCTGTCAAGCCTGTAAAGCCTGCCGCTTCTTCCGGAATAACCGGCAAATGGAGTATGCCTGCGGAGCTTCTTGAGGATATGGACCTTGATATGTCCGGAGCACCGGAGGGAATGGAATTTAGCAATATGTGGCTCGAATTCACTGATACCGATATGATCATAAAGGTTGTAGCTGATATCTCAGGTATGATGTATATTGATGACAAGGGCTTACATATGTATGACATGACGATAGAGACACTTGAAAATGACGGCTCTACACTTAAAGCTTCAATGATGGGGAAGGAGGTCGCTACCTTCAAGCGTGCCGGTTCCCCTGACAAGAGCAGCATATACGGCGAATATTATGCTCCCGAAGATTGGGGCAGTGATGACGACGACGATGATGATGATGATGTCAAGTTCAAGGAATTTCTCATCGAATTCAGAGGTCCCGGTGAGACATATTTAAATATATCCGGAACGATCGGCAAGTATACATTTGATGAAGCCGCAGGCAAGCTTTCTATTGAGGGCAAGGAAAACTCCGTTGACGTTGCATTCAGCGGTGATACAATGACATGGACGTCTGAAAAGGAGAACAAGACGGTTACATTTGAGCGCCTGGACTGATCCCACGGACGCAGCAGTACAGCACATTCTCCCGTCAATGGCGCCGGGAGAATGTTAATAATAAGTAAAGGAATGATTTTATGTCAAGATCGCTGTATATTCCCGAGGGCTACAAGTCCGCCCTCACGCTGAGAGAAACTCAGCACGCAATCAAGTATATCAAGGACATATTTCAGCAGGCTCTCTCATTTGCCCTTACGCTGGACAGAGTTTCCGCACCGCTTATCGTTAAGAAGGGCAGCGGTATCAACGATGACCTCAACGGTGTTGAGAGAAAGGTCGATTTCGATATCAAGGAGATAGGCTTAGAGGCTGAGGTAGTACAGTCCCTTGCAAAGTGGAAGCGCATGGCACTCTACCGCTACGGCTATACCGCCGGCGAGGGAATCTATACCGACATGAACGCTATCCGCCGCGACGACGATACTGACAATACACATTCGATCTTCGTTGACCAGTGGGACTGGGAAAAGGTCATCACACGCGAGCAGAGAAATGTTGAATTCCTCAAGGATACGGTTAAGTCCGTGGTCAAGGCTATAGCCTACACAAAGCGCAAGGTCAGCCTCAGATACCCGGCTATTGCCGGAAAGATCTGCGAGGACGTCTTCTTCATCACCACTCAGGAGCTCGAGGATATGTATCCCGATAAGTCCAGCCATGAGCGCGAGCGCCTCATCACAAAGGAGCATAAGACAGTGTTCCTCATGGGCATCGGCGGAAAGCTTAAAAGCGGCAAAAAGCACGACGGACGTGCTCCCGACTATGACGACTGGTCGCTCAATGGTGATATCCTTTTCTGGGACGAGGTGCTTGACGATTCCCTCGAAATATCCTCAATGGGTATCAGAGTTGACGAAAATTCGCTGAAAGCTCAGCTTGCCGAGTGCGGCGCCGAGGACAGGATGCAGTATAAGTATCACAGGATGATAGCAGACGGCACCCTTCCCCTCACTATCGGCGGCGGCATTGGTCAGTCAAGGCTCTGTATGCTCCTTCTCAACAAGGCTCATATCGGCGAGGTGCAGTCCTCTATCTGGACAGACGAAATGGTCCGGAAATGCGCCGACAACGGTATCACGCTGCTTTGAACCGTGAATATAATAAAAAGCCGCACAATAAAGTGCGGCTTCTTTTTTACCTGTTTTCGATCTTCTCGGACTTACGAGCCATTTTCCGGGCTTTTTTGATCTCGTACATTTTGTCGTCGGCTTCCTGGATGATGCTGTACAGGGTAGTGTTTTCATCCGGAGTAACTATGATGCTGCCGATGCTGGCGGAGAGGGTATAGGGCTTGCGGATGATAGAATTCATATTCTCGATACGGTTATCGAAGCGCCGCTGGAGGGCATCGCCGGAAGCGGGTGTAACTCCTGCCTCGAAGATAACGAACTCATCGCCGCCGAAACGGGCACAGACGCTTTTTCTTCCGCAGCACTCCTGGATAACGCTTGCGAGACGCTGGATAGCGAAGTCACCCTCGTTGTGGCCGTAGTTATCATTGATGAACTTCAGACCGTCCATGTCGATAAAGCTGAGCATGACTGATTTTTTCTTAGCAATACACTCCTTGAACATATCATCTACGACATTGATGAATCCGTTGCGGTTATAGACGTTGCAGAGCGGGTCGATGACATAGAGGCGGTTGAGCTCCTCCATGGCCTTATTGAGGTGGAAAAGCTTTCGGATATTCTCAAGTGAGTTGCTGATGTTCATAGTCAGCGTATGGCAAAGAAGGCTGTATATCGGGAAATCTCCGTTGGTGATGATGTAGTAGCCGAGGCAGCGTTCTCCGAAATGGAGCGGGAGGAAATAGCTGATATTACCTCCGTCCTTTGGTATTTCCGGGTACATCTCGTTGCTTTGGAAATAACCTATGGTATATTTGCAGCCCTTATCCCAGATGAGGGGAGCGGTTATATATGGGCTGTAGTTGTTGGAGTCGAGAGATCTTTCGGAGTCGTTTTTATTGAAGGAGTCCTTCCAGTCCTCGGTGAGGCAGATGCAGAATTTTTCGCAGCCAAGCTCGGAGATAAAGTCGCAGAGAGCTTCGGCGTGTTCCTGTTCGCTCTCGGTCTCGGCAAGTCTGGCGGTGAGGCGGTTGAGGAGCGTTATATGCGAATTGATATTTTCATTGTAAGAATAACTGCGCTTTTTATACTCCCTGAAATCGTCAGCATTTCCGGTCACGCAGCCGCAGCTTTCGGCAAAGACCGGGACAGCCTCAAGGCGGATGGTCCCGGGGTTTTTGCCGCCGTTTATCATATCAATAATGGTAGTACAGGCTTGATAGCCGGCTTCCTCGAGCGGGCGCTTCACGGAGGTCAGCGAGGGACAGAAATTCCGCGCATTATAGGTATAGTCGAAGCCTGTGATCTTGACGTCCTCGGGGATCCTGCAGCCGAGCTTTTCAAGGGAAGAAGCGGCAGTGAGTGCCATAGCGTCGTTAGCGCATATGAAGGCATCGGGGAGGGGAAGATTTGAATCTGCAAAAGCCTCGACAGCGTCCTTGCCGTCCTGACCTCTGAATTCGCCGTAGTAGATGCGCCGCTCATCTGTTTCGAGACCGTGGGCTTTCATGACATTGATGAAGGAGAAGTATCTTGCCTTAGCCTCGGGGTTGGCGAGTGGGCCTGAGATATAATTTATGACCTTAGCGCCGTGAACGGTAATGATATGCTCGACGATATCGTTCATAGCCTTACTGTTGTCGATACTGATGTTGCAGAATTCGGCGTACTCATCGCAGTCGAAGACGACGGTGGGGATCTCTGATTCGAGGGCGCGGTCGATTATATCCTGTCTGACCTGTGTATCTCCGATCGTATTGGTCAGCAGGACGGCACCGTCAAACTTAGAAAAATCTATCAGGCGATAGATGCTGTACTCACCGATATCGAAGCGTTTGCTTTTTATTATGCCTCCGAAGGCAGCGAATACTGAGAGATTGATATTATTATCCTTTGCAGCCTTATTGAGCCCAGTGATAATATTGTGCTGATATTCCTCGTCGATACCTGCGGCAACGACAGCGATATTGATATTTTTGTCATTATACATTATATCACCTACAGTCGGAAAGGTATTTATATCACTTATTAATGTCTGCTCAACAACTAAAAATTGGCTTTATACAGCTTTTAAAAGCCAATTTTTAGTTGTCAAAGTGCAAGAAAAAATAAATTTTCCGATATTTTTTCTTGCACTTTGT
>CAMOXW010000142.1 GCA_946629405.1 uncultured Ruminococcus sp. | reverse complement strand
ATTCTCAATGGGCGGCAGAGAATCACTTCTCATCGGTATGAAGCGCCCTGACCTGTTCGGATATGTCGGCGCGATATGCCCGGCCCCCGGCGTTACCGGCTCGTTCAGCTGGGAATCCGGCAATGAGCCATACCTCCTTCTGATAACAGCAGGAAGCAATGACACTGTCGTTTACAGCAATCCCGAAACCTATCACAACAACTTCACAAAGAACGGTGTCCCCCATCTCTGGGAATACGTCAACGGCGGCTATCACGGCGATAACTCCATCAATGCACATATCTACAACTTCGTGAGAATGATATTCCACACAGACGAATGATGATCTGAACAAAACCAAAAGCGCACTGCATCAGCGGTGCGCTCTTTTTAACGTATCAGTATGCTCCGGAGGTATCGCCGCCGGAATTCAGCATCCTCTCCCGGTACTGGGAGGGAGTTTCGCCAAAGGCTGCCTTGAACTGCCGGTTGAAGTAGGAAGGCGTCCCGTAGCCGACAAGCACCGCTATCTCGTTTATGGATAGCTCGGGATTTCTGAGGTAATCGCGGGCTTTGTCCATTCGGCTGGCAGTGATATCCTTCGAGATGCTCACGCCGAAGGTATCGCTGTAAAGGTGCTGGAGGCGCGAACGGCTGAGTGATATTTCAGCTGCCATATCGTCAATAGTCCACTCACGCGCCGGCCAGCGATAGATACTTTCCCGCAGCCACATCATCTTCTCGAAATACTTGCTCTCGCTGAGGGAGCTTGCTGTCCCGGCAGTGTCTATGCACTCGTTTAGCTTATAGAGCAGAAGCCGGAAGTACAGATCAACGGATTCCTTTCTGTTGCGGTGTGCTGAATAGTGCTCGTAGCACATATTCCTGAGTATCGCGGAGATCTGCTTGATATCGCTGAGAGGAGTGATCCTGTTGAGCGGTATGCCGAGGCTCCTTATGAGCTCCTCCTCGTCAGGATCAGGACCGAAGTGCATCCAGTCGTCGATATACTCAGCCTTGTCGCCGTGATAATACTCCGGGTATTCGGGAGTGAATAATATGAAGGAGCCTGCGGGAGCATAGATATCCTTCCCGTCTATACGGAAAACGCTCTTTGTCTTTACCGCAAGCAGCAGCCAGTCTCCCGCGCCGTCCGGACGGTCGATCAGAAACGTCTGGTCGTGCTTATGGTTATAACCGATGTCGTCCATTCGCATAGACTTTCCCCCTTATTTTATTACGGAAAACGCCTGCTTCAAGGTCGAAGCAGGGATTATCTCAATGTCATATTCCTTCGGATCGACCGCGGATGCAGATTGCCTAGGTATAACGCACCGTCTGAAGCCCATTCGTTCAGCCTCGCGGATGCGCTGGGCTGCGTGGGATACCGAGCGTATCTCTCCGCCGAGACCTATCTCTCCAAAGGCGATGAGCTCCTCATCTATCTGCCTGTCCATGATGCCGGAGTAGAGCGCCATAGCGACAGGAAGATCGCCGGCTGGCTCATCAAGCCTGAATCCGCCGACGATATTCAGATAAACGTCGAGCGAGCCCATGTATACTCCGAGACGCTTTTCAAGCACGGCAATGATTATATTCAGCCTGTTGAAATCAAATCCGGTAGCCATTCTTCTTGGCGCAGCATATCCCGTTTTTGCGGCAAGAGCCTGCACCTCCGCAAGTATCGGGCGGCTTCCCTCCATAACACAGGCAACGCACGTTCCCGAGACATTGTGTGGACGTCCCGAAAGGAGCATCTGGGAGGGATTTGCGACCTCTCGCAGACCCTTGTCGAGCATCTCGAACACGCCTATCTCATTGGTCGAGCCAAAACGGTTCTTGACCGCTCTCAGAAGACGGTAGCTCTGATGACGTTCGCCCTCGAAATACAGCACCGCATCCACGATATGCTCCATGACCTTAGGTCCTGCGATAGCTCCGTCCTTATTGACGTGGCCGACGATAATTACCGGTATTTCGAGCTTTTTGGCGGTGTGCATGAACAGGTTGGTACACTCCCTTACCTGCGTGAGGCTGCCGGGACTTGAGGCTATCCTGCTGATGCTCATGGTCTGTATCGAATCTACAATGGCAATGTCGGGAGAGCTTGATGCGATAGTTTCCGCAACAGCCTCCGCGTCCGTAGCTGTGAGGATATACAGGTTCTCCGTATCTACGCCGAGCCTCTGGGCACGGAGCTTTATCTGCCGGGCAGACTCCTCGCCCGAAACGTAGAGAACAGAGTGTTCCTCGCCGAGAAACTGGCATATCTGGAGAAGGAGCGTGCTCTTTCCGATACCCGGTTCACCGCCGAGAAGAACGAGCGAGCCCTTGACAAGACCGCCGCCGAGAACTCTGTTCAGCTCCCCGACGCCTGTATCATAGCGCACGTCACTGTCAGCGCCTATATCTCCGAGCTCAAGGATGCTGTCCGAAAGGTCGGGAGCACCCTTTGAATTGCCCTTTCCGGCAGCCGGTGAATTGTCCGCAAGCTCCTCCTCGAAGCTGTTCCACGCGCCGCAGGAGGGACATCTGCCGTTCCATTTTGAGCTCTCGTATCCGCACTGATTGCAGGTGTAAACAAATCTCGATTTAGCCATATTTCGTCCTCATCAGCGGAAGGCATATGAAGAGTAGTCCTCGCGGAGCATGAATTTTCTTCCGCACATAACAAGGCTGTCCGAGGGTGTGAAGCCGTCCGCAGACGAGCCGTCAGCCTTATAGCCCTTCGGGTCGCGGGCGCCGGGATCGTAGCAGACATTATTGACCGGGTCAAACGCAAGTATACCGTTCTGGGTAGAGATCTCGGCTGTTTTGGATATAGATATGCCGTCAATGCGGTAGACGCTGCAGATCGCGCTGGTGTAGCTTCCGTCAGAAACGATGAGCTCCGGGACGTTATCGCGGTCGATATCGCAAAGCTCGAAAGCCGCATCGTAGTTGTTCTCCTTCAGCAGATCGTCAAGAACAGAGGAGAAAAGCTCCTTCTGAGTATCGTTAAGGACTGCTCCCCAGCTTTCGGAGCAATGGAGAGCATAGTCCGAGGCTGCCTCGGAAAAGCTGAATTTTCTGCCGACATGGAACTCAGCGGTCGAGGTCAGCTCCGCGAGCTGATCCTCATAGTCAGCTATGCGCGCGGCCTGATTATCGACCTCATAGACCATTCGGCCTCCGGACTTTACAGCGCTCTTGTTATTGTAGAATTTTTTGAGACTGACGAGACTGTTTTCCTCGATCTTAAAAAATTCTCTCAGCTCGAAATCCTTTGCAATGTAATGAAAGTCAATAGCGTTTATCGCCGGAATAAAGCCGAAAGTGCCCTTATTTCCCACAGTGCCTATGCTCACAGGGACGTTGCCCGACGCAGAATATATCTCACAGGAAGACTCGTTCGCCTCGGACGGTGAGATGATGAGCTCGGGAGTGCCATCGCCGTTGAGGTCACACAGATCAAACATCGAACCTGAGTTCCCTCCGGCAAAACCGGACGAGCTCCTGAAAGCAGCGAGCTTATCCTGATATACCTGCTGCCAGCTGAAAACAATACTTTCCGGCGAAACAGGCTCTGAAACCGGCTCAGCTTCTGAAACGGTCTTGGTTCCGCTTGCACAAGCGGTCAGCAGGACTGCCGCAGCGGCAGATACGGTCAATAATGAAAGCTTCAATTCAATTCCTCCAGACATAGTTACCCATAATATCTATTTTTCTTTTTTCATTTTACCACGTTTCACACGCCGTGTCAATACCGTCTTCATGTTGCAGACCACTCTCTAATGTGTGCCCGAACGCGCCGGACCGGCAGATAAGAACTATGGACTTCCGCAAAAAACTATTGACAAAAGCATGACGGCGTGTTATAATGGTATTGTCTTCAGGGCAGGGTGAAAATCCCTACCGGCAGTAAAGCCTGCGAGCCGCTTTGCGGTTGATCCGGTGAGATCCCGGAGCCGACGGTATAGTCCGGATGTGAGAAGATATCGGCTTTCGCCAAATATCGCTTTTTTCGCCCCTGATAAGGGGCTTTTATTGTTTTCAGCGCCGGAGCCTTCTGACGCTGTACGTCTGGAGGTCATTATGTCCCACGAAGCTTTCATGAGAGCTGCCCTTGAGCTTGCACAGCGGTCTGTTGGCTATACTTCGCCTAATCCTATGGTCGGAGCAGTTATAGTCCGCGGCGGTGAGATCATTGCTCAGGGCTGGCATAAAAAATACGGCGGTCTCCACGCCGAGCGCGAGGCTTTCGCCTATTGCGACGAACGCGGTATCGACTGCACCGGCGCCGATATGTACGTCACCCTCGAGCCCTGCTGCCACCACGGAAAGCAGCCTCCCTGCACCGAGGCAGTCATCGCACATGGCATAAAGCGCGTGTTCATCGGCTCGGCTGACCCTAACCCGCTCGTCGCCGGAAAGGGCGTGCAGATACTCCGCGATCACGGCATTGAAGTCAACGAGAACGTTCTCAGGGACGAATGTGATGCGATCAACGAGATTTTTTTCCACTATATAACAACAAAACGCCCGTTCGTAACGATGAAATACGCCATGACTATGGACGGAAAAACAGCCTGCTATACCGGCGAATCAAAATGGATAACCGGCGAGTCTGCACGCAAGCACGTTCAGCATGAGCGTCTGCGGCACTCCGCGATCATGGCCGGGATAGGCACTGTTCTTGCGGACGACCCGCTGCTGACCTGCCGGCTTGAAGGCGGACGTGACCCGGTAAGGATAATCTGCGACAGCTCCCTGCGGATACCGCTGGATAGCAATATAGTTAAAACTTCCCATGCAACTCCAACGGTCATAGCAACAGTCAGTCCGGATGAGCGCAAGGCTTCGGCTCTTGAAAACGCAGGCTGCCGCATTGTAAGGACTTCTTCCTGCAACGGAAAAGTCGATCTGCGCGAGCTTATGAAAATTCTCGGAGAAGATATGAAGATCGACAGTATATTGCTTGAAGGAGGCTCTCAGCTCAACTGGTCAGCACTTAATTCCGGAATAGTCACAAAGGTGCAGGCTTACATTGCCCCGAAGATTTTCGGCGGCGAAGCTGCTAAAACTCCGGTAGGCGGATGCGGAGTAAGATCCCCCTCAGAGGCATTCTTGCTTAGCGACAGCAATATAGTGCGAATTGGCGACGATATCATGATAGAAAGCAGGGTGAAGTATGTTCACGGGAATAGTTGAGGAGGTCGGCATTGTTAAAAATATCATCAGCGGCGGCTCCTCATCATACATTGAAATAGAGGCAAAAAAAGTGCTGGAGGACGTTCACACCGGCGACAGCATCGCAGTGAACGGTGTATGCCTGACTGTGACGCAGTTCACACGCACGACCTTCCGCGCTGATGTGATGAACGAAACACTGAGCCGTTCATCACTCGGAAGCCTAAAAAATGGCAGTCCGGTCGATCTCGAACGCGCAATGGCTGCCGGAGGACGCTTCGGAGGGCATATAGTCTCCGGTCACATCGACGGTACCGGAACTATCGCTGAGATAAAAAATGACGGTATCGCTCACTGGTACACCATTTCCGCGCCGCCCGCGATCATGCGGTATATAGTTGAAAAAGGCTCGATCGCCATTGACGGTATCAGTCTGACAGTCGCTAAGGTGACTGATTCATCGTTCAGTGTTTCGATAATCCCGCACACCGCTGCACAGACTGTGCTCTCCCACAAAAAGCCCGGTGACATCGTTAATCTTGAAAATGACATCATCGGCAAGTATGTCGAGAAGCTTATGAAGCCTGCCGAGGACGGGAAGTCCTCCGGGATTACTATGGATTTCCTTGCAAGGAACGGATTCTGAGCTAATCAGATCAATATATAAACGGAGGTAAAACAATGTCTGAGAATTTCAGATACAACACTATCGAGGAGGCCTGCGAGGCTCTCAGAAATGGTGAGATAATCCTCGTTACAGACGACGAGAACCGCGAAAATGAGGGCGATATGATATGCGCCGCTGAATTCGCAACGACAGAAAACGTCAACTTTATGGCAGCTCACGCAAAAGGACTTATCTGTATGCCTATGAGCATTGAACTCTGCCATAAGCTCCACCTTCCGCAGATGGTTGACTATAACACCGACAACCACTCCACCGCTTTCACTGTGTCCATCGACCACGTTGACACCACGACCGGTATTTCCGCTGCCGAAAGAGGCTATACTGCGAGGAAATGCGTTTCAGATGACGCAAAGCCTGAGGACTTCCGCCGTCCGGGGCATATGTTCCCGCTGACCGCCAGGAAAAACGGTGTCCTCGAACGTGAGGGTCACACTGAGGCAACTGTTGATCTTATGCGTATCGCCGGACTTAAAGAATGCGGACTTTGCTGCGAGATAATGCGCGACGACGGCACTATGATGAGGTCTGCCGAGCTCCAGGTAAAGGCTAAGGAATGGGGAATGAAATTCATTACCATTCAGGCGCTCAAAGAGTACCGCAAATGCAACGACCAGCTTGTAGAGTGCGTTGCCAACACCAAGCTTCCCACAAAATACGGCGAATTCCGCGCTCTCGGCTACGTCAACAAGCTCAACGGCGAGCACCATGTTGCTCTCGTCAAGGGCGATATCTCAGACGGCGAGGACATCCTCTGCCGCGTACACTCAGAGTGCCTGACAGGTGACGCGTTCGGCTCGCTCAAATGCGACTGCGGACAGCAGTTCGCGGCAGCTATGACCGCTATCGAGAAAGAAGGACGCGGCATCCTCCTTTATATGCGACAGGAGGGACGCGGTATCGGACTCATAAACAAGCTACGCGCCTATGAATTGCAGGATCAGGGCATGGATACCCTCGAGGCAAACCTCGCACTGGGTTTCCCCGGAGATATGAGGGAATACTACATCGGTGCACAGATACTCCGCGACCTCGGCTGCAAGACTTTGCGGCTCCTCACTAATAATCCTGACAAGGTCTACGGTCTGAGCGGCTTCGGTCTGGAAATAAAGGAGCGCGTGCCGATACAGATGGACGCGACCGACTATGACCTGTTCTACCTTAAAACAAAACGTGACAAGATGGGACATATCCTTGATTACTGAGGTGAATCATATGAACAGATTCAGTAATATCATTGACAAGGTATTATTAGCAGCACTTTGCCTGCTGTGCGCCGTTACGCTGTTCACGCTGGTAAAATGGCTCATATCCTATAAAACTGAGAAGGAAAAGGCTCTCATCGGCTCACGCGAATCTGTTATTGCAGGGATAACAGCACCGGCTGTCTTTATACTTCTGTTCATCGTTGAGCTGATTACCGGACACACAGTGTGGATATACCTCATCACTGCTGTCTGCGAGATCCTGTATCTCCCGGCTGCTGCCTTCAACATCCTTACTCCCAAGGGCATATGCAGGAATTTTTCGCTGAAAAGCAAGTACGTTCCGACCTCAGATCTCAGCTACGAATTCACAGATAATCACCTTGCAATGTACTTCAATAACCGGAAGAAAAACAATATGGTCAAATACCATATCGGCATAAAGAACGTCAACACCGTAAAAATGCTTGCGGACTGGTATCCCAAGCACGATATGCAGAATCCCCTGCTCCCGCAGGAAAATTAAAATCTAAGGAGAATTGTTATTATGAAAACTTATGAAGGAAATTTTATCGCTAAAAATGTACGCATCGGCATCGTCGTTGCACGTTTCAACGAGTTCATCACCTCAAAACTGCTCGGCGGTGCGCTCGATACATTAAAGCGCCACGACGTTGACGAAGATTCCATCGACGTCGCATGGGTGCCCGGTGCATTCGAGATCCCCCTCATCGCCTCAAAAATGGCAAAGTCAGGCAAGTACGACGCTGTTATCTGCCTCGGAGCTGTTATCAGAGGAAGCACCTCACACTACGACCTTGTGTGCAATGAGGCTGCAAAAGGCATAGCTCAGGCCTCTATGCAGACCGGTATCCCTGTAATGTTCGGCGTTATCACTACCGAAAACATCGAGCAGGCTATCGAGCGCGCCGGCTCAAAGGCTGGCAACAAGGGCAGCGAGTGTGCCGAGGGAGCTATCGAAATGATAAACCTCATTAGGGAGATCGAAGACTGATGGCTGACATCTTCTTTGACTATGACGGAACGCTCCACCAGTCAATGCTGACCTATGCTCCTGCCTTCCGCAGCACTATGCAGTGGCTCTCGGACAGGGGCTACATCCCCGCAAGAAGCTACTCAGACAGCGAGATAAGCCGCTGGCTCGGTTTTAATTCAAACGATATGTGGTCGCAGTTCCACCCGGAGCTTGACCCGGAAATACGCGAGCAGGCAAGAATCAGGCTCGGTGAGGATATGGCACGGCGCATCGACAACGGCGAGGGAGCTCTGTTCCCCGGCACCGAGGACGTACTGATGAAGCTGAAATCCGAGGGACACCGCCTGTGCTTCCTGAGCAACTGCCGCAGAGCCTATATGGAGCGCCACACAAGAGTTTTCGGGCTTGAACGGTTCTTCGACTTCTTCTTCTGCTGCGAGGATTATGATTTTATCCCGAAGCATGAGATATTCCTGAAGGTCGCCCCGAAGCTCGGAGGTCCATTTGTTATAATCGGCGACCGCTCCCATGATATCGAGATCGCCGTTAAAAACGGACTGCCATCCATAGGATGTGCATACGGCTACGGAGTACGCGGAGAGCTCTCCGGCGCTGACATAATCGTATCTGACATCTGTGATATACCAGCCGCAGTCACCGTGCTGCTGGCAGAAAGGAAATGATATGAGACCGACACGAATCACCGCGCTCGCACTTGCGCTTACCATGACCGCACCTCTTATTTCCTGCGCCGACAACTCTGAAAGTCTCTCAGGCGATGATTCCTCCGCTTCAAAGACGACTTCCGCTAAGGAGACATCAACAGACTCCTCCGGCAGCACCTACTCCGGAGAGTACAGGATAGCCTATGAGCCCTTCGACCTGGATGAACTCCGCGAGCACCCGCTTGCCCTCCTGGAGGATATAAAGAAGCCCGGCAACCGCGACAAGGTCAGTGAGGATATCGAGTTGCTTCTCAGCGACTGGAGGCTCGTTCAGGATGCCTCCTCGCGCATTACGCTCAACTACTACCTCGATTTCGAGAACGAGGAGCTTGAGGCTGAAAATGACAGATGCTCGGAGGACGCCTACGTCTACAGCCTTCTCACGGCTCTCGCTCTGACGCGCTGCTATGAGAAGGACGAATACAGCGACCTTGCAGAGGACTATATCGACGATAATATGCTCGAGATCTTTGAGTCGCCCTCCATGACGGCAAAGCGCGTTGAGGGCTATGCAAGAGTTGACTACGAGCTGAGCGATGAACTTCTTGATGAGTATTACGACCTCTACTCCGATGAGGATATAGACGAGGACGAAAAAGCGCTCCGCTGCGCTGAGATATACCTCAATGTCCTGCGCGGCAATGAGAGCAACATCGAGGACATCTACCGCGACTACTGCCGTGATTTTGATACCGAGACAGTCGCGGATATGACGGACGAGGTCATTGACAGTATACTCCCGGCTTATATGGACCTTTATGATGCCTTCAGCGAAATGGACGGCGCGGATGATATTCTCTACGACCCGCCCGAGATAGATGAGCCCTTCACCATCATACAGAAGTATGCCCCGAGGCTCAACAACGATATCGCAAGGCTCGCGGACAAAATAATCGACGAGGAACTTTACTGCTTCACCGGTGATGAAGCCGCTTATCCCGGATCGTTCACAACTTCCCTGCCCCTGACAGACGATGCTTTCATCTTCATAAACCACATGGACGATATGTACGCCATGAGCACTGCTGTGCATGAATTCGGGCATTTCTGCTCGGCCTACAATTATGACGGCGGAAGGTACAACACTCCGATGTGTCTGGACATTGCCGAAATACAGTCGCAGGGCTTTGAGTTCCTGTTCACGCAGTTCTACGATGATATCTACGGTGATCTGGCTGAGCCGATGAAGGCATACCGTGTGCTGGATATGCTTGATTCGGCAATCGGAGGCTTCATGGTCGGAAAATTTGAGAATGAGGTCATAACCCGCCTCGATGAGCTCGAGCCTGAGGACGTGATAACGATCTGGAACGATGTCTGCGGAGATGTGTTCAGCATAAACTTCTACGATATACCACACGTTTTCGAGTCTCCCGGATATTACCTCAGCTACGGAACGTCAGCGCTCGCTGCGTTCGACATCTGGAGGGACTGCTCAAAATCGCTTTCAAAGGCACAGGAAAAGTACGAGAAGATATCTAAGGTAGATGTTTATTCCTACGATACACAGTTCTGCAAGTCACTGAAAAGCTGCGGCTTCAGCGATGTAATGTCGGTGAAGTATGTAAGATCACTTGCTGACGAGATCGAGGAGTACGCTGACAGCCTATCATAACAAAAAGGACGCCGAGGGGCGTCCTTTTTTTGCATGGTATCGGTTATTATTCTGTTCGGAGAGCAACCACAGGATCCTTCTTGGAGGCAACTCTTGACGGGATAAGTCCGGCAATGAACGTGAGGAACATACTTATCGCAATGAGCACTATAGCTGCCACCACAGGAACATGAGCGCGGAGCTCATCAAGATCCGTAACATTGTGAATGATGAGGTTTATCGGGATAGTCAGCAGCACTGAAACTGCGATACCGATAAGACCTGCCGCAAATCCCACAAGAAGGGTCTCGGCATTGAATACAGTCGAAACATCGTGCTTTGAAGCTCCAATCGCACGGAGTATACCGATCTCGCGTGTACGCTCGAGTACCGAGATGTAGGTGATGATGCCTATCATGATCGACGATACCACAAGAGAAATTCCGACGAATGCGATCAGCAGGTAGGAAATACCGGTGATTATACTCGTTACGGACGACATGAGGAGCTTTACGAAGTCAGTATAGTGGATAATATCTGCTTCGTCCTCAACGGAGTCATTGTAATCCTCGATAGAGTCCTCAATAGCGTCCTTGTCCTCGAAGGACTTGGCAAAGATCCTGATGTGGGCAGGGTCCTCTAAATCGGCATATCCGAGCTTGTATAGGATATCCTCATAGGTGAAATCGGAGATCTCCTCGGGGATGTATGTATCGAAGACAAGGACGTATACAGCATCGGAAATTTCCATTTCCTCCAGCATATCGGCAAGCTCCTGCTCGGTGTAGCCTGAGAGCTCGGACGCCTTGTCAGCAGCATACTTGAACGGAAGGATGGTTTTGAGTATATCCGGGGCATACTGCTCGAACTGTTCATCGGTAAGGCTTTCGAGGGACTTTGCAACAGCCTTTGCCTCATCAGCGCCCTCAGAGCTTCCTGAGCCGAGCGCCTCGATATCTTTAAGGAGCTGCTTACGGTTGGCAGGCTTCATTCCCTCCTCGATCATGCTCTGAAGCTCCTCCGCAGAGGGCTGGCTGAGGATGAACTTTGCGACATCAGCCTTGCCTGCGGTATTGAGCCCGCTGATGTACTCCTTAGCGGAGGCAGCCTTCTGTTCGTCAGTAGGTCCGACGTAATCATCTGTGCGGAACTTCTTGCCGTTCACAAGGTCATTGACCTGATCGTTGACCTGATCGAGAACGATCGCGGAAGAATTTGTCTTGTCTATGATGAAGTTGGTGAGCGACTTTGTATAACCGATAAAGCCGTTTATCATGCTGACCCTCGTATCCTCCTTGGGTCTGATGAAGCCTACAACCTTGAGTTTCAGACCAACGTTGTCGTTATTGTAGAGCAGTTCAAGACCGGATTCACTTCTTGTAAGGTCGGTATATCCGCCTCTGCCGTCGGTGGAGGGCTCATAGTATTCACAAGGAAGAATGAGCTTGTACTCCCTCGCCATTATCTCGTCGAAGCTCCACTTGGTAACGCCGTAGTTCTTGATCTCCTCACCTCTCATGGCGGACTTGATTATATCACCGAAGCCGTCCGCTGACTTGAAGCCGAGAGCGTAGGTTATCATATCGGGGATCTCGTTGTTCTCGTCAAGGACAACTACTACCTCGTCGTAATTCTCGGGCCACTTTCCCTTGACGACGTCGTACTGTTCATAGAGCAGCTCATTTATATCCTTGCCGTCATCGGAGGGAAGGAGCTCCTCCCATACATCTACGCTCCACATGGACATCATGCTGTTGTTTGAACCGGAGAACATCGCGTTATCCTGCATCATGCTATCCATTCCCATAGCCTTTGCGTAGATCTCGTTGAGATCTGACTTTACGATAACGCCATTCTCATCGCGGCTGAAAATAGGCATCTGGATATCGTATCCGTAGGATACGGCTTTTGATTTTTCCTTGATAGTCTTGTCTGTGTCAACGAACTTCTTGAACCTTGCCATATTGTTTACCTGCTTGGCGGTAGAATTGATGTTGTTGAACATATCGTACATTTCGGTACCCGCATAGACAGTATCCGGAGAATCGCTTGGGTCATGCTCGACAGGCTCGGTCTCGCCGAACATAGTCTTGAAAAGCTCGGAGGTATCGGTCGATTCGCGGTCGATAGTTATCGGGTAGGAGGAAAGCGTCTCCTCCTGAACGTGGTCGATATACTCATTGATACCGGTCGAAAGGGAGAGTATCAGAGCGATACCGATGATACCTATCGAGCCCGCGAAGGCGGTCAGGAGAGTTCTTCCCTTCTTGGTCATGAGGTTATTGAGCGAAAGTGAAACAGCGGTGAGGAAGGACATGGACACGCGCTTTTTCTTTTCCTTGACGGGAACGTCCTCCTTCTCGGGAGTAAACGGATCGCTGTCCGCAGTCAGGGTACCGTCCTTTATCCTTACGATACGAGTAGCATACTGCTCGGCAAGCTCAGGGTTATGAGTAACCATAACAACGAGCTTATCCTTGGCGATCTCCTTCAGGAGCTCCATTACCTGGATGCTTGTTTCGCTGTCGAGAGCACCGGTAGGCTCATCCGCGAGGAGTATATCCGGGTCATTTATAAGGGCACGCGCGATAGCGACACGCTGCATCTGACCGCCTGACATCTGGTTTGGCTTTTTGTGGAGCTGATCTCCGAGGCCGACCTTTTCGAGTGCTTCCTTGGCGCGCTTTCTGCGTTCGGATTTAGAAACGCCGGAAATTGTGAGTGCGAGCTCGACGTTTGAAAGAACGGTCTGATGAGGGATAAGGTTGTAGCTCTGGAAGATGAAGCCTATGGAGTGGTTTCTGTATGCATCCCAGTCTCTGTCCTTATATTTTTTAGTGGAAACGCCGTTGATTATGAGGTCACCAGAGGTATAATGATCAAGTCCTCCTATGATGTTCAGCAGTGTTGTCTTGCCGCAGCCGGAATGACCGAGAATAGCCACAAATTCATTCTCTCGGAACGTTATATCGACGCCGTTGAGAGCCTTGACTATATTGTCGCCGCTGCCGTAGTGCTTTACTATCTGTTTAAGCTGTAACAATCAATTCACCCTTTCAGTTATATTAGTCTTAAAGTTAAAATAGACATTATAGATTATAGCACTTTGACGAAATAATGTCAATATCTTTGGTGAACTTTAACAGAAGTTTCACATAATATTCACAAAGCAATTAGTCCAGTTTTATGCATATTTTTGCGAGAACTAAGAAACTGAAAGCTGCCGTGATCGGCTGAATCAGTCTCTGCTGCTGACCGACGGAAAGTCTGCTGACCGGGTTATATTTTTTCATCAATAAGCGTATAATTTACAAAAACTCAAAGGAGCATTTGCTATGAAGAAGATAAAACGTAAGCTCATAAGCAGCGGGATAGTCGCTGTATGCGCTGTAACAGCCGCTGCGGCAGGTTCAAGGATATACGAAAAATCGCCGGATGAGACGATAATGACCTCTGCTTCACGCTTTGAGACAACGCCTGTTATCGTGCTTGATGCAGGACACGGCGGTGCAGACGGCGGATGCGTGTCAGCGGATGGAGTACCCGAGAAAGGGATAAACCTGAATATACTCCTGAAGCTGCGCGATCTGCTGCTGATAAACGGCTATCAGGTCGATGTCACGCGGGACACTGATATCTCGATACACGACAGCGGCATCGAGGGACTTGCCAACCAGAAAAGCTCGGATATGGACAACCGCCTCGCACTTTTCAACAAATACGGTAATGCGGTATGCATCTCGATACATCAGAACCAGTTCACACAGCCGCAGTACAGCGGCGCACAGATGTTTTATTCGGCAACAAATCCAGAGAGTGAGGAGCTTGCAAGGTCGCTGCGCGGGAGCTTCCGGACACTTTTGCAGCCGGACAACGAGCGTGAGATCAAGCAGTGCGGAAAGGAGCTCTTTCTCTGCTACTACAGCGATAATCCCACAGTAATGGCAGAATGCGGCTTCCTGTCAAACCCCGAGGAGGCGGCGCTGCTTAACACGGACGAATACCAGACCAAAGTCGCGCTGACACTTTTTTCCGGAATAACCGATTTCGTGAGCGGTAGGTAACCGGAAATTCTTCGCCTTTTCAACAAAGCTGTCATTTCTGTCTTTTACTTGACATTTCCCGGAAAAAGGGCTATACTATAGAAAAAGGCGAAGGGGGAATGTTTATGCCATTTTGCGGTGACTGCGGAAGATATCTCGCTTACGGCGAGGTCTGCGGCTGTACAAGGACTAACGGCATCGAAAGTCCGGAGCTTCACGATTATGTCTGCCAGTATTGCGGAGCGAATGTTCCGGCAGGAGAAATATGCACCTGCCCGAAGGCTCAGTTCGAGGCACGTTTCGTAAGAACACGACCTCAGCAAACAAATACCTCAAAGCCGGATGCTTCACCTTATACATACAGACCTCCTGCGGCTGGCGAGTCTCCTCCTCAGGTGCAGCACACAACAACTACCCCGCCGCAGTACCGGGGATACACTCCTCCGGTCAGGAAGCAGGGCAGATCAGCAGCAGTTACGGCGCTTGCAGTTGTGACCGTTATGCTCATATCACATATCTTCACGATCGTCGGTAAATTCAACAGAAATGCTAAAGCCAGCAGCAGTACAGGTATAGTCCAGGACGCAGCCGTCCGAAGGGCTAAGGAAAAAGCCTCTGCTTCGGCTGGATCGGGAGGTCAGGATGAAGCGGGAGACACGATAGCATTCCCGGATTCGCCTCTGCCGTCAAGCTTCAGTCTTGCGGACGAAGGACTTCTTCCGGAAAAAATAGAAAGTCAGGGCGAATACGGCTCATGCTTTGCCTTCTCATGGATAGGGATATTCCAGAACCGCCTGCTTGCACAGGGAATAGATGCTGACCTTTCGGAATGGGCTTTCTACAAGTCCTTCAAGGAGTATTACTACAACGCGAACCGCACCAATGATATTGCGTCAATGGCTAATCTTCACACTGCGGTCGTCCCTGAATCAGAGGCGCCTTATCCGCCGGACTATTCGGATTATGATATCGACCCCGACCTTGAAAAGGATTCTGAGTATATTGTCTCGGACGTTTATCTTCTTTCGGGAGTAGGAAAAAACGATCGTGATGAGGTCAGCCGGAAGGCAAAGGAGTTCATCCGCGACGGCTATGCCCTCATCTGCTCAGTCTATTATGACGACGGTGAGGAGAAGTATACTGACAATTTCAGCGGTGCGTGGTATGTCTATGACAACGTTCACAGCAGCAGTCTTGCGCTGAATCATTCAGTACTCGTAGTCGGCTGGGACGACAATTACTCAAGGGACAATTTTATAGTTGCTCCTCCTCATGACGGCGCATGGCTCGTCAGGAACAGCTGGGGCGTATACAGCGGGGATTACGGATACTACTGGATATCCTACGACGACAAGATGTTCATGTATTCCGAGCTTGCGGCGGCTGATATCGCGGATGCTGACCTTTGTGACACGGTGCAGTCCAATTGGGTCTACGGCTGGGATTACAGCTACTATAATTCGCATTCAAATACCGCAGTAGACGGCAAGCCTATGGATAAGGTCTACCAGGCAGTCAAGTACACTGCTGAGGAGGATATGGACATCACAGCGGTGTCGTTCTTCACTGTCTGCGACGATATAAGCTACAGGGTCTATGTTACGACCAAGGATGAGGATTATATCTATTACGACTCTCCTGATGCCCGCGGAACGCAGCGTGCCTGCGGCTATCACATGGTCGAGACCTCGTCGCACAAGCACGTTAGGAAGGGCGAGGAATATACGGTTATAGTTATAATGGAAAGCCCTGTTAAGGATTATCTTATCGTTCAGGACAGTGAGTACGCCTTCGACCGTCAGAGGGCCTATGCGCCGGATGCCGGGACCTGTTATGTGAGTGCCGACGGCGACGAATGGATCGACGTAAAGAGCTACAGCCTCAAAAACGCTGACGGTGAGCCGATAATTATGCCGCTGTGTATAAATGCTTACGGAAAGACGTGAGATGACCGCTTCGCTGTCATCACCTCACGCTAAGGAGATCGCCATGATAAACTCTCCTTCCGCGTTGACATTCTGTGAATGGCACAAGTCTGATTCAGCTTACGGAAGTAAAATCTGATGCCGATACAATTCAGAGCAGATGTTGACATTCATATCACATTATGGTATAATGAATGCAAAGTATTATGGAGGGACAGCTCTCCTGTGAAACGCTTTCACAGGCTCCGGCTGTGCAGTAAAACCTGATGGGAACAAAAAAGAAAAGATACCGCCTCGACCTCGGCGGACAGGATATATGTTACGAAAACGTCAAGAGCAGCTACAAGGAAGGCTCTGAGGTCGTTCTTTATTACGTCATGGCTATGCAGGATACGGAATATTCCTTTTACCTTGACGGCAAAGGGATACTCTTCGGCTACCACCCGCAGAAGGGCTTGGTACTGCGATTTACTATGCCCTCTCACGACGCCCAGCTATGCTGCTATTCGATCAGGACGGCTCCCGTAAGGCAGACTGACAGCAGCGATTAAAAAACAGCAGCTTCCGCGAAAACGGAGGCTGTTTTTGTAATGAATAACGGAGGAAGACTATGAGTTATCATAAAGCAGCTACGCCGAAATTTCCGCATATTCTCCACGGCGGTGACTATAACCCGGAACAGTGGCTCAGATATCCGGAGGTGCTCTCCGAGGACATACGCCTGATGAAGCTTGCCGGGATAAACTGTGTGAGCCTCGGAATTTTTGCATGGGCCAAACTTGAACCCGAAAAAGACAGATTCAGCTTCGGCTGGCTCGACAGCATTATCGACAGGCTCTATGAGAACGGTATTTACGTCATTCTCGCTACCCCGAGCGCTTCGCGCCCGCACTGGCTCGCGGATGAGTTCCCGGAGGTGCTGAGGGTCAACGAAGGCGGTCAGCGCGCACTGTACGGTCACCGCCACAATCACTGCTATACCTCCCCTGCTTACCGCGAAAGAGTGCGTATTATCGACACAAAGCTTGCCGAGCGCTATGCCCTTCATCCTGCTGTCATACTCTGGCATATCTCAAACGAGTTCGGCGGAGACTGTCACTGTGAGCTCTGTCAGAAGGCTTTCAGGGATTGGCTGAAGAACAAGTACAAGTCCCTCGACGAGCTCAACCACGCCTGGTGGTCAGATTTCTGGTCACACACCTATACAAGCTGGGAGCAGATACACAGTCCCTCATGGCTCGGAGAAACTGCTATACACGGACTTGACCTTGACTGGAAGCGTTTCGTCACCTTCCAGACCACTGACTTCATGAAAGCCGAAATTGCAGCGGTAAAGGCAGTTGCTCCCGCGATACCTGTCACCGCAAATCTCATGGGTATCTATAACTATTATCTCGACTACTACGCGCTCGGCAGGGAGCTTGATGTTGTCTCATGGGACAGCTACCCGGAATGGCACCTCCCAGGCAGAAACGCCGATATTGCGCGTGATGAAAGTCTTTCCCACGATATGATGAGATCAATAAAGCAGCGCTCCTTCCTCCTCATGGAGTGTACACCCAGCACAACAAACTGGCGAAGCATCAGCAAGCTCAAAAAGCCCGGTATGCACGAGCTCTCCGTACTTAACGCCATCGCACACGGTGCCGATTCAGGGCTGTATTTCCAGCTAAGGCAGAGCCGCGGCAGTGCTGAGAAGTTCCACTCAGCCGTGATATCCCACACCGGCACCGAAAATACCCGTGTGTTCCGTGAAGTCTCATCGCTCGGCAAAAAGCTTGGGGCGATCTCCGATACAGTTTACGGCAGCTCAACCGATTCCAGCGCTGCTATAATCTTCGACACTGAGAACAAATGGGCTCTCGACAAGTGTCAGGGACCGCGCAATGCCGGGATAGACTATTTCGGATTGATACAGAAATTCTATGGCTGGTTCTGGAAAAACGGCGTAAATACGGACATTATCGACTCCACCTATGATCTCGGCAAATACAGGCTCGTCGCTGCGCCGATGCTGTATATGTTCAGGGCCGGCATTCAGAAAAAGCTGAGAAAATTCGTCGCAAACGGCGGTATTCTGGTAACTACCGCCTTTACCGGTGTCGTGAACGATACAGACCTTTGCTTTCTCGGAGAAGCGACCGGCGAAAAGCTCTCCGACGTTTCAGGTCTGTGGGTCGAGGAAACTGACAGCCTATACGACGGCGAATACAACAGCATGAAGTGGAACGGCAGAAGCTACCGTCTCAGTGAGCTGTGCGAGATCGTTCATCCTGCCGGCTGCGAGGTGCTTGCGGAATACGATTCGGATTTCTACAAAGGCTCCCCTGCCATGACGGTCAACCGCTTCGGCAAGGGCAGGGCTTACCATATCTGTGCCACTGCCGAAACCGCGCTGTACAGCGATCTCATGGCGATGTTGTCTGCAGAGCTCGGACTTGAACGTGCGATAGATTGCGATATTCCGGAAAACGTCAGTGCTACCTACCGTACCGGTGAAGGCAGAAAGATAGTTTTCCTCCAGAATTTCGGCGCTTCCCCCGCAAAGCTGGATATTCCACTCGGCTGGACCGACCTTCTGACAGGCGCTGAGTGCGCCTCTCCCCTGCTGCTGAATGCTCTTTCGGCGAGGGTAATCTTCAGGGAAATCTGACGGATCATTAAAAACAGCCATTACGCCACAGCGTAAGGGCTTATGGGCACCTCTGAAAAAACATTCCGATAAACGGATTTCAGAGGTGCCCTTATTTCATTTCTCGACCTTATTGATTATTTCCTCCGCAATGTCATCAATATCCCTCATAGCACCACCGGAAATACACTCAACAGTCAGCCATCCGAGCTTTTTCGCACAGTAGTCAGCAGCTCTGCGGGAGCGTTTCAGGTAATCCAGATCGCGCTCATGGATATCCTTCTTTTTTTCGTCAGAATCATATCGCCTGCTGAGAAGCTCCTGGCTGACATCGGGATCGACCCTTAGATATATTACCTTATCCGGAGCGGGGATACCCAGAAGCTCATACTCATAGCTGAACAGCCATTCAAGGAAGCCGTCCCACTTGTCCTCCGTGAGCTTTGAGCACTGATGTATAGCATTTGAGGTAGTATAGCGGTCGGCAAGGATGATTCCACCGCTGTCGTAGAGCTTGCCCCAGTCTGACTTGTAGCCTGCAAAGCGGTCTACCGCAAAAAGGCTCGAAGCCGCGTAGGGATTCACAGCGTCCGGCGATGAGCCGAAGCTTCCGCCGAGGTACATTCTGAGAGGACCTGACGAGTCACTTTCATAATTAGGGAAGGAGACCTTACGGACATTCATCCCCTTCTGCACAAGGGTATCATATAAGCGGGCTGTCTGTGTAGCCTTGCCGCTGCCGTCAAGCCCTTCGATAACAATAAGCCTGCCTTTCATAAGCGCCTCCGTTTTTGAGATAAGATGAAAAATTTCTGTTCAACAACTTAAAATTGGTTTCATATAGCTTTTTAAAGCCAGTTTTAAGCTGACAAAGCGCAAGAAAAAGTGGAATTGATGATTTTTCCTGTGCTTTGTTTTGCCATTTATGGCAAAATCAGCTTGAGAACACATTAATTATACCATTATGCCAGTCATTTGTCAATTGCCTGATACCATGATGATGCAGGGATTTCTGTCCGGAACAGATTGACATTGATGCTCAATTATGATAAAATGAAGTAAACAGGCGCGCGTGCTCTCCTGAGCAGTGCTGCTGAATATTCCGGGCTGCCATTTCATTGCAGCAGGAAACTATTGACTATTCTGACGTTTTGAGGTATTATATTGTTATGAAATTTGAGCGGGGATGCCCTCTTTCAGTCCCCGTGCTCAGGAGGAATATATGAACGGAAAAAGAACCCTCGCTTTGCTCGTAGCGGCTGCCCTCACTGCTTCTGCCGGCGGCTGCGGCGGCAAGCACTCCGAAAAGGCCGCGAAAATCCTTGACTATGAATGGAGCAATGTCGCTATCGGCGGCGGAGGCTATATCACGGGCATCGTATATAATCCCACGGAGGAAGGCCTCGCTTACGTCAGAACTGACATCGGCGGCGCTTACCGCTTTGACAGGGAGCTCGACAGGTGGGTGCCGATAACCGACCACCTCGGCGCTGAGGAATGGAACCTCATCGGTATTGAGAGTATCGCTACTGACCCGGTCGAGCCGAACCGTGTCTATGCTGCCTGCGGTACCTACATGGGAAACAGCGGCGCTCTCCTTGCCTCAGACGACTACGGCAGGACATGGAAACGCTTCGACCTCGAATTCGGCTGCGGAGGAAACGAGTCCGGCAGAGGCACCGGCGAACGCCTGAAGGTAGACCCTGAAGATAACAGCAATATCTACTTCGGCTCGCGCACCGAAGGTCTCTGGCACTCTGACGACTACGGCGAGACATGGAGCATGGTGGAAAGCTTCCCCGTCAAGGGCGACTACTCCCAGCAGGGCACGAGCATCGGCATTATGTGGGTACAGTTTGACCCGGCAACAAATGATATCTACGCCGGCGCCGCAATGACAAACGGCGAGTGCATCTATCGTTCAAAGGACGGCGGGGCATCATGGGAAACACTCGCAGCGCTCCCGGAGACAGGCTTCCTTCCGCTTCAGGCAGAAATTTCGCCCAACGGCAAACTCTACATGGCCTGCTCTGATACGGCAGGTCCGAATGTTGACCCGCATAACGGTGCGGTCTATGCTTACGATATAGCCTCCGGAACATATGAGGACGTTACCCCTGATATAGGCGATGGAAGATACGGCGGCTTCGGCGGTATAACCCTCGACGGCAGCAGCAGTGATACACTTGTTGTCACCTCACTCAGCTTCTGGGACGACAGAGGACATAATATCTACAGGACCTCTGACGGCGGAAAGAGCTGGACAGGACTTTATAACCGCGATGAAAAAAATTACGTCATGGACGTTTCCGAGGCTGACTGGCTCACATGGGGCAGACAGGAAGCTTCTGTCGGCTGGTGGACGTCGGCAATCGCCCTTGACCCCTTCAACTCCGATAAGGTCAGCTACGGCACCGGCGCGACGCTCTACTCTACCGAAAACCTTACTGACCTCGGCAGCGGCAAGCCTGTCAGAATAGCCTTCGATGCCTGTGGTATCGAGGAAACTGCTGTCTACGATATGGTAGCTCCGCCCACTGACGGCTCTACCCCGCAGATGTATTCGATAATGGGCGACCTTACAGGCTTCTCACATATGGATGTCACAAAGCGCCCGGACGATGCTCACTTCATGAAAAACGGCGATGCAAAGTCTATTGACTGCGCGTGGCAGAACGGCAATTATGCCGTATATACAAGCGACTCAAAAAAAGCTCCCCTCGTCTATACCACCGACGGAGGTGCCACATGGAATACTATAAAGAAGCTCCCTGACAAGTCCGGGGGAGGCAGCGCGGCTATGTCGTGTGACGGAAAAACTATTGTCTGGAAATCCTCCTCACTTACCGGGAAGCCATATGTTACACCGGATTACGGAGCAACATGGTACAACTGCGAGGGTATAACCTATGGAGCGGAAGTTTTTGCGGACAGAGTTTCTCCGACGACCTTCTACGCTGAGTGTGAGGGCATCTTCTACCGTTCCACCGACAGCGGCTTACACTTCGAGAAAATGAACGGCAAGGTGGTCGAAGGCAGCGATATCAAGGCTGTTGGCGACAAGGAGGGTCATGTCTGGGCAGCGACCGGCTCGATACTCCTCTATACCGAAAACGGCGGAGAGAGCTTCAACGTGCTGAAAACAATAAATGCGAAGGCAATCGGCTTCGGCGCTCCTGAAAAGGAGGGCGCTTACATGACGATTTACGTCATGGGCAACGATAACATCGAAGGCAACGACGACCCGCAGGGTGAGGGCATATACCGTTCCACCGACAAGGGTCAGACCTGGCAGAAGATAAACGACGACCTCCACCTGTTCGGCAATATAACGCCGTCAATTACCGGCGACAGCGAGATATTCGGCAGAGTATACTTCGCCACGAACGGCAGAGGGATTGTAATGGGCGACGAAAAGAAAGGCGAATAATGTTACCATTTGAATTAAGACCTGCAATAAAGGATTATATATGGGGCGGTACAAGGCTCCGGGATGAATTCGGCAAAAGATCAGACCTTGAAAGGCTCGCTGAGAGCTGGGAGCTGAGCTGTCATCCCGACGGCATGAGCACAGTTGCCTCCGGAACATATGAGGGGAAATCCCTCGCTGAGCTTATAGACAGCCACCCGGAGATATGCGGAGGCTCATGCAGGAACGCAGAGGATTTTCCTGTCCTCGTCAAGCTTATTGACGCAAGAGCCGATCTCTCCGTTCAGGTACACCCGGATGATGATTATGCCCGCACTTACGAGAATTCCAACGGCAAGACCGAAATGTGGTATATCATTGATGCTCAGGAAGGTGCGGAGCTCATATACGGCTTCCGCGAGAAAATATCAACGGAGGAATTCCGCCGGGCTGTCGAGCAGAATACGCTCCTGGACTATGTAAGGCGCGTGCCGGTCAGAAGCGGCGATGTTTTCTTCATAAAGCCCGGAACTCTGCACGCTATCGGCAAGGGCATCCTCATAGCCGAGATACAGCAGAGTTCTAACATCACCTACCGCGTTTACGACTACGGCAGACTCGGTGCTGACGGAAAGCCCCGCGAGCTTCACATAGACAAGGCACTTGCGGTCGCTGATACTTCACCGGCGGATACACCATACGGTCAGCCGCATACAAACGATATGGAAGGGATCCTCAGTGCAAGTCTCGCTTCGTGCAGATACTTCACCGCTGACAGATTCGACGTAACAAGCAGCATGGCTCTTGCACCTATGGACACATTCCGGCATATACTTGTGCTGGACGGCGAGGCTGATATCACCTGCGGGCACGAGAGACTGCTCCATATCACAAAAGGCTCAAGCATATTTGTTCCTGCGGGAGCGGATATGTGCTATATAAAAGGCAAATGCAGAATTCTGATCACAACTACCCAATACTACAAGGAGGAAAATTAAAATGAAATACTATGTGGGAATCGATCTCGGAGGTACAAATATCGTCGCAGGTGTTGTTGACGAGTCCTATAAGATCATCGCAAAGGCAAGCACTAAGACCAACTGTCCGCGTCCTGAGAAGGAGATCGCGGAGGATATGGCTAAAATGGCTCTCGAGGCTGTGAAGAATGCTGAGCTGACCCTCGACGATATCGAGTGGATAGGCATCGGTACTCCCGGAATCGCAAACAGCAAGACCGGTATCATCGAGTATTCAAACAACCTCGGCTTCAAGGATACTCCTATGGTAGAGTATATCACAGAGTTCATCGGCAGGAACGACACTCCTGTCTACATAGAGAATGACGCCAACGCCGCGGCTTACGGAGAATACGTTGCCGGTGCAGCAAAAGGCGCAAAGAACGCTGTATGTATAACTCTCGGCACAGGTGTCGGCGGCGGCATAATCATCAACGGAAAGATATACGCAGGCTCGAATTTTGCCGGAGCTGAGATAGGCCATACCGTTATCGAGGTAGACGGCGCACAGTGCTCATGCGGCAGGAAGGGCTGCTTTGAGGCTTATTCCTCGGCTACAGGCCTTATCCGTATGTCAAAGGAAGCCATGGAGATGTTCCCTGACAGCATCATGAACAAAATGGCTGAGGAGAAGGGCAAGGTAACTGCACGCACATCATTCGACGCTATGAGAGCCGGAGACAAGGCTGCCAAGGATGTTGTGGATAAGTATATCAAGTACCTCGCAGCAGGCATAACCAATACTATCAATATCTTCCAGCCGGATATCCTCTGCATCGGCGGCGGTGTATGCAACGAGGGCGACCCGCTTCTCCTGCCTATGAAGGAGCTTGTAGCTAAGGAAGTATATACCAGAAACTCCCCGAAGAACTGCGAGATCGTCATTGCCAAGCTCGGCAACGACGCAGGCATAATCGGAGCCGCATTCCTCGGCAGAGCAAACCAGAAATAACTCAGTAGGGGCGCACATTGTGCGCCCGTGCAATTCATAATTCGTAATTCATAATGCGTAATTGCGGTGTCCCTTCGGGACGTATTAAAAATACATCGCCGGAGGCGATACCATTAATTCCGAATTCCGAATTTCGCATTCCGAATTAATAAATATAGTCTTGGCTATATGCACGAAAATGCAAGAATGAATTTGTGCATATAGCCGAATTTTATTTCCTGATGCAACAAATATGGCTTTTTCTGACACTTAGTGAATGAAACGTTTCATAAAAAGGGGGTATCCGCTATGGAGGATAACACCAGCGACGTTAAGCTCGCACAAAAAGGCAGTACAGAAGCCTTTGCCCGGCTGTATTCCGGGGTATACAAGGATATGTACCATATTGCACTGTACAGCCTGAGGAATTCACATGACGCTTCCGATGCGGTGAGCGATACAGTGCTCGACGCTTTCTGCTGCATAAAAAAGCTGCGCGACCCGAAGCTATTCCGGAGTTGGATAATGAAAATCCTTTCCGCTAAGATCAAACAGAAACAGAGAGAATACTTCAAAACCGGCGAGGAGCTGAGCGAGAACATCGCAAGTGATTTCGACTTTGCCTCCGCTGAGCTGAAAGAGGCGCTCGACAGGCTCGACAGTGAATCAAGACTGCTGCTGTCAATGTCAGTGCTCGGAGGCTATTCAAGTGACGAGATCGCGGGTATATGCCGAATAAAGGCAGGGACCGTCCGCTCAAAGCTTTCGCGTATCAAGGAGCGGCTGAGACTTGAACTTACATAGGGAGTGATATTATGAACGATAAAGAGGTCAGAAATATGCTTGAAAATGAGCAGGTGCCGGAGGAGCTCGAGCCTGAGAATATCAAGAAAATGCTCGACGAAAAAGCACCGGCAGTAAAGAGAAAGCGTATCACCGCAGCTTCACGATTTGCGGCTGTTGCAGCAGCCTGCGCGGTGGTAAGCGGCACGGCAGTGCATTTTGCAGGACAGGGAAATAAAATAGATAAGACAAGCAATATCATCACCACAGAACAGGCAGCTTCTATTGCAGGAAATTCCGGTGAAACTCCGCACTCCCCTGCTCCGGCAGCAAGTGCGCCCTATATGACCGGCGCGGAGGACTATTCCCAGATTTATTCCATGTTCAGGGAAGCGTCCGAGAATTACAGAAAAACAGCCTCAGGCACCCGCTATTACGGAAACATCAGCGGCATTGATATGGCTGTCGAGGAGGAAGCTATGGAGGACGGAAGCGCCGTTTTAACAGGCGGCGATGCGTCCGTTCAGACAAACGGTGATCCCAAAACCGCCGAGCCCCCCGGCACAAGCAAAGGCGATGAGAACGAGCACTCCGATACCTTCAATCAGGAGGAGGGCGTTCTGGAGGCTGATATCGTCAAGACCGACGGTAATTACATCTATACCCTCAAGCGCTATGACTACAATACAAGCAATCCAGGGCGCATCAACATAGTCCCTGTCAATGACGGCGAGTTCGGCGAGGTCGCAACTATCGACCCTTACAGCAGCCTGAAGGACATTATCCCCAAGGGGCATAACTATAGTATCGAATTGCACGAGATGTATCTCTACAACGATATGATCATTGTTATAGGCAACCTCCGCACCTACGCCGACAAAAATGCTGAGGACTACTATACCTCTATCTACGGCGGCTATGACACAAACAGCAAAAACGGCACCTTCGTCGCAGCCTATTCCACCGACGATAGCCACAACCTTATCGGCACCTACTATCAGGACGGCTGGTTCAATGACGTCCGCATATCGCCTGAGGGCTATCTGCTTCTCATCACCAACTATGCTTCTTGCAGCTTTGATAAGGTGGAAAATGCTGACGATACCTCAAGCTTCATCCCGACGACCGGTATGGCAGAAGCTGTTGACTTTATCGCTCCCGAGGATATACTCATGCCGGATGAAGGCTTCGATGACCTCTATCAGCTCAGCTATACCGTCATAAGCAGCCTTGACCTGAATGAGAACGGAAGCATCACTGAGACTGACTCAAAGGCTCTTGCAGGCTATTCAGGGCAGGTCTACTGCTCCGCTGAGAACCTCTACACCGCAGTCTACAAATACGACTACGACCTCCCGGAGGACGTTGAGTACGGCTTCACCACTGACAAGACCACTCAGACCAGACTTACCCGCATAGCAATAAACGGCGGACAGATAACTCCTGCGGCTTCCGGAAAAATCGACGGTGCAGTGGACGACCAGTTCTCCATGAGCGAATATAACGGCTATTTCCGCGTTGCGGCAACCTGCAATGAGTACACAATGACCTACACCAAGGGCGTGTGCTACGATTACTATACCTTCGACGAGGAGCAAGGCAGCTACATTGAGCTTGAAAAGCCTGAATACGAGGAATACGGCTACTATGAATACACCCCCCGCAAGCAGGACAACCGCCTCTATGTGCTCGACCTGAACCTTGACATCGTCGGCAGCGTGGGAGACTTCGGGATCGACGAGTCCGTGAAGTCCGTCAACTTCAATGGCGATATGGCTTACGTCGTGACCTATGAGCAGACTGACCCGCTGTTCGCTATAGACCTCAGTGACCCGACAGCTCCGAAGATACTTGACGAGTTCAAGATGCTGGGATACAGCAGCTATATGCAGAGGTGGAGTGACGATCTGCTTTTAGGCTTTGGTCCGAACGCTGACGAAAAAGGCGTAGAGAACGGCCTGAAGCTTGTGATGTTCGACAATTCAGACCCGAATGACCTCAGGCTGACGGACAGCGTTGTACTTGAAATGAAGGATTACGAATGGTTCTACAGCGATGCTGTTTACGACCGGAAGGCTTTGTTCATCGCGCCTGAGAAGGAGCTTGTAGGTTTCCCGCTGTTTACCGAGGATTACAGCAGCGATGACTGGAGCTGCCGGAGCCTCTACAGGTTCTACTATTACAGGGACGGCAAATTCACTCCCGCAGGCGAGATAAAGAGCGTAAAATCCGACAGCTACAGTAAGGGCGGCGATATCAGCTTCAACAGAGCCCTCTACATCGGCGGCTACATCTATGCAGTCTCCGAAACATCGATCTATTCTGCGGATATTGAAAGCTTCACGCTTAAAGATAAGGTCTCATTCTGAAAAAAAACGGAAGGTAAATTACCTTCCGTTTTTGTATTACAGCTGCTCCGCAAGCTCCAGCACAAGCCGCTCAGTCTTGGGCCAGCCGAGGCAGGGGTCTGTTATAGACTTTCCGTATATGTTCTCGCCGATCTTCTGTGAGCCGTCCTCGATATAACTTTCGATCATGAGGCCCTTGACGAGCTTCTTTATATCCTCGCTGTGACGCATACTGTGGAGTATTTCCTTTGCAATGCGTATCTGCTCATTGTACTGCTTGCCGGAATTTGAGTGATTCGTGTCAACGATAAGTGCAGGGTTTTTGAGGTCCTTTTTAGCATAGGTCTCGGCGAGGCTTATGAGGTCCTCATAGTGGTAATTGGGGAAGGATGTCCCCCTGTCGTTCACATATCCGCGAAGGATAGCGTGTGCGTATGGATTGCCGTCACTTCTTACCTCGCAGCCGCGGTAGATGAAGGCGTGGGGATGCTGTGCGGCAGTGATAGAATTCATCATTACAGAAATATCGCCGCCGGTGGGGTTTTTCATGCCAACGGGTATGCTCACTCCGCTTGAAACAAGGCGGTGCTGCTGGTTCTCAACGGAACGCGCTCCAATAGCGATATAGGACAGCAGGTCATCGAGGTAGCTGTAATTCTCCGGGTAGAGCATTTCGTCCGCGGAGCTGAATCCGGTCTCTGCGAGCGCACGCATATGGAGATTTCTCACAGCGATGATACCGCTTTTGAGGTCAGGCATAGCGGCAGGATCGGGCTGGTGGAGCATTCCCTTGTAGCCGTCGCCGGTGGTACGCGGCTTTCCGGTATAGATACGGGGGATCATCTTGATCTTGTCGGCGACCTTTTCCTGCAAGCCGCGCAGACGGGTGATATAATCGAGAACGCTGTCCTCATTGTCGGCGGAGCAGGGACCGATGATGAGCAGGAACTTGTCTGACTCGCCGGCGAATATCTTCTTCACCTCGTCATCATGTCTTGCCTTAAGGTCGATCATTTCCTGTGTGAGAGGGTGAGCAGCCTTTATATCGGAGGGGTGAGGCAGCTCTCTTACGATGTTCATTCCCATGAATAATACTTCCTTTTCAAATTGATTATCCCGTCACTTTCCGGATGTCATATCTGAGAAAGCCAGTCCGTGCCGAAGTGCAGGGCGATCTGATCGCAGAGGGTCAGCGCAGCGGCACTGTCAACTACTACTCTTGCACGGTGGATAACAGCGGGGTCGTGCCTGCCCTTGATGACGAGGGAAGTATCACTCATATCCCGCATATCGACGGTCTGCTGTTCCCTGTAGATCGAGGGAGTAGGCTTGACCGCAGTTCTTATAATGATTGGCATTCCGCTGGAAATACCGCCGAGGATGCCGCCGTTGTGATTGGAAGTCGTGCTGACGCTGCCGGAATTGCCTGTATACGGGTCATTTGCTGTACTGCCGGTCATATCTGCAAGTGCAAAGCCGTCGCCGAACTCAACTCCCTTGACTGCCGGGATGCTGAAAAGCATATGTGAAAGAACGCTTTCGAGGGTATCGAACCACGGCTCACCGACACCTGCCGGGAAGCCGCATACAGCCGTTTCAAGCCTTCCGCCTACGCTGTCGCCCTCAGCAGCGGCAGCCTCGATCCGTTTCATCATAGGCTCTCTCACGCTGTCGTCAAGGACTGCAAAATCCGAATTATTGAGCTTTTCTATGTCAGCTTCAAGCTCGCCGAAGGTCTTGTCAGCAACTCCTCCGCAGGTAAGGATATGTGTACCGATGGTTATACCCTTAGCTTTCAGGGCACCGATAGCAACAGCTCCGGCAGCAACAAGACCTGCCGTTATGCGCCCTGAGAAATGGCCGCCGCCGCGGAAATCCTGAAATCCGTGGTATTTCATCTGAGCGGTAAAGTCGGCATGACCCGGACGTGCTTTATAAGCGAGCTCTCCGTAATCGCGGCTGTGCTGATCCTGATTTTCGATAAGCATTGTAATTGGTGTACCGGTAGTTCTGCCCTGGAAAACGCCGCTGAGGATCTTTACTTTATCAGCCTCATGGCGGGCGGTGGAAATTTTGCCGACAGCTCTCCGCTTATCCATCTGTGAAGCGATGAACTGCTCGTCAACAGGGATCCCCGGCGCGAGGCCGTCGAGTACAGCGCCTATCCCTGCACCGTGGCTCTCACCGAAAAGCGTCACGCAAACGCTTGAACCGAAGGTGTTTTTCAAGTATTTCAACTCCTCGTAAAATAATGCTTTTATATTAATGTCTGCTCAACAACTAAAAATTGGCTTTATACAGCTTTTAAAAGCCAATTTTTAGTTGTCAAAGTGCAAGAAAAAATAAATTTTCCGATATTTTTTCTTGCACTTTGT
>CAMOXW010000141.1 GCA_946629405.1 uncultured Ruminococcus sp. | reverse complement strand
CTCAATATCATAAAAAACGCCCGGAAATACGGCAGAGTCGTCATCGGAGCGCTCTGCGACAAGGAACTCATCCGCTACAATAAATTCCCGACCGTTCCGCTCAGCGAGAGGATAAAGCTCTACCTCACCCTTGAAGGCGTTGACGAGGTCATCGTCCAGAATGACGCTATGTACAACGATATCATCGACGATATCCGCCCGGACTACATCGTCCACGGCGACAACTGGAAGGAGGGCGCTGAGTCCTCCATCCGCGCAAACGTGATAAAGCGGCTTTCCGAGTACGGCGGCGAGCTCATCGAGCCGGAGTACACCTATAATCCTGCCGTGAGAAAGATAGACCGCCAGCTCAAGGAGAAGCTTGCGATGCCGGAATACCGCCGCAAACGCCTCCGCCAGCTCATTGATATCTGCCCTATAGTAAAGACTATCGAGGCACACAGCGGCCTCACCGGACTTATCGCTGAAAAGACCGTCGTTGAGCATGAGGGAAAGCTTGACCAGTTCGATGCGATGTGGGTAAGCTCCCTCTGCGATTCCACCGCGAAGGGCAAGCCTGACATCGAGCTCGTTGACATGACCAGCCGCTTCCGCACGATAGACGACATCATGGAGGTCACCACAAAGCCGATAATCTTCGACGGCGACACCGGCGGACTTACCGAGCACTTCGTCTATACCGTCCGCTCCCTCGAGAGAATGGGCGTGAGCGCTATCATAATCGAGGACAAGAAGGGACTGAAGAAGAACTCCCTTTTCGGCACCGAGGTCAGCCAGACACAGGCGACTATCGAGGAATTTTCCGAGAAGATACGCGCCGGCAAGGAGGCTCAGCTCACCGATGATTTCATGATAATCGCGCGTATCGAGAGCCTTATCCTCGAACAGGGCATGGAGGACGCGCTCGCCCGGGCAGCAGCCTTCGTGAAGGCAGGCGCGGACGGCATCATGATACACAGCCGTAAGAAGGACCCTGCCGAAATCGTGGAATTCTGCGACAGATTCCGCGAAACAGACAAGACAACTCCTGTCGTGGTGGTGCCGTCGTCGTTCAATACCATAACCGAGGACGAGCTTGCCGCGCACGGCGTGAACATCGTCATCTACGCAAATCAGCTCACCCGCAGCGCCTTTCCCGCGATGCAGAAGACTGCCGAGGACATCCTCCGCTACCACCGCGCAAAGGAAGTTGACGACAGGCTCATGCCTATCAAGGAGATAATCACGCTCATCGACGAGCTTTAAGGAGAGAATTATGAAGGTCGAAAATTTAGTAAAGATGATCGGCGCGGATTTCTACACCGGCGTCCCGGATTCGCAGCTCAAAGCCCTCTGCAACTACCTCATGAACACCTACGGCATCGACGGCAGGCACCATATCATTGCCGCGAATGAGGGAAACTGCACCGCTCTTGCAGCCGGCTACCACCTTGCAACAGGCAGGGTCCCGGTGGTGTATATGCAGAATTCCGGCGAGGGAAATATCATCAACCCCGCAGCATCACTTCTCAGTGACAAGGTCTACGCTATCCCGATGCTGTTCATAGTCGGCTGGCGCGGCGAGCCCGGTATCCACGACGAGCCGCAGCATATCTATCAGGGCAAGGTCACCGTGAAGCTCCTCGAGGACATGAACATCGAGACCTTCGTCATCGGCAAGGATACCTCCGACGACGAGGTGAAGGAGGCTTTCGAGGGATTCCGGAGCGTTTTCGCACAGGGCAGACAGGCTGCCTTCGTCATCCGGAAGGGCGCCCTCAGCTATGACGGAAAGGTCACCTATTCCAACTCAAACACAATGGTGCGCGAGGAGATAATCCGCCATATCGCAGCCGCTGCGGGCGAGGACCCGATAGTCTCCACCACAGGCAAGGCTTCCCGCGAGCTCTTTGAGATACGCGAGGCAAACGGTCAGTCCCACAAGTATGATTTCCTCACGGTCGGCTCAATGGGCCACAGCTCGTCGATCGCGCTCGGCATCGCCCTCAATAAGCCTCACCAGAGGATATGGTGCATCGACGGCGACGGAGCTGTTCTCATGCACATGGGAAGCATGGCGGTGCTGGGAGCAAACGCTCCGGAAAATATGATACACGTTGTGATAAACAACGGCGCTCATGAAACAGTCGGGGGAATGCCTACTGTTGCCGGAAAGATCGACCTTGTCGGAGCGGCAAAGGCCTGCGGCTATCCCTATGCGGCGTGTGCGGACAGCTTTGAGGCGCTTGACCGGGAGCTTGAAGCGGCAAAGAACCGCGGTACACTGAGCTTTATCGAGGTGCGCTGCTCTATCGGGGCGCGAGAGGACCTCGGCAGACCGACCACGACAGCTCTTGAAAACAAGCAGAATTTCATGGAATACCTGAAAACGCTCTGAGCGGCTGAAAGAGGTCGGACCGATGCTGAAAAAGATACTAAGCGGCGAAGCCTGCGCGAAATGCCGGCTTTGCTGCATTTTCGACCGCTACGACGTCTGGGAGACACCCGTGTTTGATGAAGCGACCGTTAAGCGCATCACAGCAGAGCGCCCGGAGGCTGGATTCGTCCGGAAGGACGGCGGCTTCATCTCGAAAGTCGGACCGCTTGATGACGAGCAGCTTTTTTCGTGTCCCGCACTTACGCCGAATGGCTGTATGCTGGGCGACGACAAGCCCTTCGACTGCCGGATATGGCCATACCGCATCATGGAGGTCGGCGGAAGGCGGGCAATAACTATCGCGTCTATCTGCGATGAGCTGTATAACCGTCCGCTCTCGCAGCTTGTGGGATTTCTCAGGGAAGGGCTCGCGGAGGAGATATTCCGTTATGCGGACGCACATCCGGAGATAGTGAAGCCCTACTATGAGGGGTACCCGGTGCTGATGTTTGAAAAAGGTCAATGAAATAAGGGAATGTACAAATAAAGCGTTCAGGCGGTTCTGATGTCCGTAATGTCAGGGCCGCCTGAAAACTTTTTCCCATAAAGCAAAAGCTATGCCGTGAGGCATAGCATAGAAAATAGAAATAAATATAGAATATAGAGGGAATTGGGGGATTACTTGATCCGATTATTATAATACCCCGGTTTCCTTAAAATAATCTTAAAAAAAGGGAGAAATAACAAAAGCGGAAAAATTTTCTGATATTCAACGGGTTTGCGTTGAAAAAGTCCTGATTTCAGCCCCTTTATGAAAGAAGGTGCTGCTATGGCAAGACCGAGAAAAAAGGGTCTGAGCTACTTTCCTTTCGACATTGATATTTTTGAGGACGAAAAGCTTTTCGACCTTCAGAATCAATATGGTCCGCTGGGTGAGGTCATATACCTGCGGCTTCTGTGCCTTGTTTACAAGAACGGCTACTACTTCCGGTTCGACAGCAAGGAGAAGCTTGCGGCAATGATAATCAGATCCATCGGCAACCGCTGGGTCAAGGACAAAAAGACTGTCGTCGGAGTCATTGATTATCTCGCTGAGATCAATCTCTTTTCATCAGAGCTCATGCAGAGAAATATACTGACCTCCCGGGGCATCCAGTCACGCTACCGGCTCGTGACTGAGCGAAGGCAGTCAGAGATCGCAGAATACAGCCTGCTTGAAGACGAAAGTTCTCAGGCGGGCGGCAGCGTCATACCCGGAAGCTGCGTTTCTGTTGCAGAAACCCCGTTTTCCCCGCCGGAAAAGCTCCTCAATGTCAGCAGTAATGCACCAAAGGAAAGTAAACAAAACCAAACAAAAGAAAACAAAAGCAAAGCAAACGTTCCCGCTTCGCCGGAAGGCTCAGCTCCCCCCTCCCCCGCACAGCTCGAACAGCTTATCTATGATTACGGAAAGGACGAAGTCGAACGCTATACCGCTAAAGTCCGGGGCTGGTATGCTGATAAGGGCATAGCTCTGCCTGATCCTTACGGAAAGGTCAGGGAATGGCTCGAAAAGGACAATGTTGAAAAAACCGACCACTCCCTCGACAAATACAGGGAGCTTATAAACAAATTCTGAGCCGTTTCCGGGAGCTTCACCCGAGGGTTGCCTTCCGCATATAATACAGGGTGAAAGGAGATGCGCTATGGATTTGCCGATTCTTATTGCCCTCGGAGCGCTTGGAGTAATTGCCTGCGCTGAGATATTCTGCCTGTTTTTTGCAGGGAGCAAGCCTCCCTCTCCCCCGCTTACTGCGGTAATACCGGTATTTCCCGGCTCGGAAAGCCTTGAAGCCGCACTCAGCCGCACCCGTGACATCATCCTGCGCGGAAGCTGCCCGATAGAGCGTGTTATCCTCATTGATTACGGCGCTGACCCGGATTCTCTGGAGCTTTGCCGGGAATTCGTCCGCGACATCAGCGAGGCGGTAATTCTTCCGCCGGAGGAGCTTGAAAATTTCTGGGTCAATAACAAATAGGGCGGTCGTCACGGCAACAGCATTTACTTTCGTAAGCGAAAGCAGACTTCCACTGCACACAAAGCAGCCCGTAGAAAGGGTTGCAAGGGAGGTTCTCCCTTGCCGGAGTCCAGAGGCGGCGTCTCTGGCGGGTATGGGCAGAGCCCATATCGACCGAAGGTCGATCTTCCGTAGGGCGCTCCGCAAGTGGTGAATTCAAAAACAGTCCGGTGGACTGTTTTTGAAGAGGAGACGCCCTGTAAGTTAAGCAGTTTCGCAAATCTGTGATTTGCAGAAAATGCTATATGCAAAGCTGAGGGCGTCTCCTAATAATTATGTTTTTACAGACTTAAAGGACTGCTCCGGCAGTCCTTTTTG